>NZ_JBQKKM010000018.1:0-88826 GCF_052116745.1 Niallia sp. Sow4_A1
TTTTTTCCAGCTACCGCGCTCTCGCTTGGTGGCCTTTTTGTCTAGTTGGGGGACTCGTCCCCCAACTAGACAAAAAGGATATTTATTCTCCCACAAACATTTTACTCATACGATGAAAGCCTATTCAACAGAATACAACTGAATGATTAATCTTTATCCCTTTCATTTTGAAATTTTTACCATCCATATCCCATTTTTGCAATAGATGAATAGGAATAACTTTTTTTCATAACCTATATTCATATTCCAAATTTAGTAAGTAGGTATACAAATGAGCGAAACAATAACTTTTCCCAAAGCAAAATACAGCACGGCCGGTATTACCTATATTATGTATCACAAACCCTGTATTGTCGCTTGGTGGTCCGCTGTATTTCCCGGGTTTGGACATTATCTGCTTAATCAATATGCACGAGGAACATTGCTAACAATTTTAGAAGTAATCATTAATACTGGTGCACATATTAATGAAGCAATGGTGTACTCCTTTTGTGGAGAAATCGACCTGGCTAAATCTGTAATCAATCTGGATTGGATGATTGGCTATATTGTCATTTATCTAATAACAATAGGAGATAGTTATCGTGCGGCAAACCAATTTAATAAATTAGTTTATTTATCTATTCCTAATTTATCTCATGCAAAGATATTCCCATCAGAAATACGATACTTACAGATTAAAAATCCTTTCATTAGTGCATTATACTCCCTTCTCTTTCCTGGATTAGGGCAGTTATATAACCATAGATTATTTCTAGGCTTTTACGCTATTTTTTGGTGGTGGACATATATTTTACTTTCTCATGCACATAAGGTACTTACATTAATTATACTTGGGAAGTTTGATTTTTCCATTACGATGTTAGCTCCACACTGGTTATTATTTATGCCTTCTGTTCTTGGCGGTTCCATTTACCATGCGTATATAACTTGCGTTCACCATAATATTCTTGTTATAGAATCTCAAGAAGAGCGCTTAACTAATCGATATGCTGGTACCAAATTTAATTTAAGAGGTACAAAAGGATGATTATAGTCGGTACATTTAAGCCATCTATCGAAATCGAGCATGCAACTTCTGAAATCGAACAATATGGAATTCCACCAGAAGAGATGATGGTTTTTTATATGAATGAATACCCACCTATCAGTAATAGAAAAAAAATCCCAATCGATATCCATGTTTCTTCCTTTGAAATTGGAATGGCATTTGCTACAGGATTTGCAGTCATTGGCGCAAGCATTGGCTTTAAATTAATTATAGGCCCTATTTTCAGTGGACTTCTTGCTGCTATTATTGGCTTTACCTTCGGCTATAGTATCTATTATTTTTTCCACCGAAAGAAAGAAAGCCCCCTGCCTAAAAGCTTGCCAGATATTATTATTATCATTCAAAGTCCAAAAGAAATTGCTCCCACCATTAAACAAATACTGTGGAAACATGAAGCAAAGAGTGTTGGAATGAGAAAAAGATATGACTAGCCCGAATACTAACAAAAGCCAAAAATCTTATGGAGAATAACGTTTTAGGCTTCTGTTAGTATTTGTTTTTCGATTATAAACCCTTTTAAACGAATTAACTAAATTTTTTTAGAAAATTTAGATATATTATACATACAATAAACAAATGAACATGTTAATATATTGGCAAGACATATTAATGTGAGGAAAGTTAACATTTATTTCTTTTATTTGCAAGGGGGAGGAATTTAGCGAGATGAGCTTAGAAGCATTAAATAAACGTATACAAACAGATCTATCCTACCTTAATTATGGCGGCCAAAATTGGGTTCGTCCAAAAACTCATTCAGAGGGCCATGTTTTCGATGTAGTCATCGTTGGTGGAGGCCAATCAGGATTAGGAATTGCATTCGGCCTTTTACGAGAACGTGTATCTAATATTCTCGTTATCGATGAAAACAAAGAAGGTCTTGAGGGACCATGGGAAACCTATGCCCGTATGGTCACCTTACGTACCCCTAAACACTTGACTTCCATCGATCTTGGCATCCCATCCCTTACCTTTCGTTCTTGGTGGGAAGCACAGTTTGGGGAAGAAGGTTGGGAAAAGATTGATAAAATTCCACGTGGTGATTGGATGAATTATCTAAGATGGTATCGGCAAACCCTTCAATTACCGGTTCAAAACGAAGTAAAGCTGACTTTAATTGAACCATTAGAAAAAGGATTACATCGCCTTCATATTCAAAAAAACGGCAAGACCCCCTCTTCCTTACTTGCCCGAAAGGTAATTTTAGCAACCGGCATCCAAGGAGGCGGAGAATGGCATGTTCCACCAATGATTTCTAATAATCTCCCTTCTTATTTATATGCTCATACCTCTTCACCAATTAATTTTAATTCCTTACAAGGGAAAAAGGTTGCTATTTTAGGTGGTGGTGCATCAGCTTTTGATAATGCTAATTTCGCTCTATCCCAAGGGGTATCTGAAGCACATGTATTTGTCCGTCGCAAAAAAATGCAACGCATTAATCCAATTAGGCAAATGGAGGTGTCTGGCATGATTGAACATTTCCCTGCTTTATCAGATGAAGACAAGTATGCTGGCATTGCCCACTTCTTTCAGCATAATCAACCACCTACGAATGATACTTTTAACCGAGCAACTTCTTGGTCAGGATTTCATCTTCATCTAGGCTCTCCATGGGTAAAAGTTTCAGAAAAAGGAGATAAAGCAGAAATAACCACTCCAAAAGGGACTTATCTATTTGACTTCTTATTTATTAGTACTGGTCTTCTAACAGATCCTAAACTCCGTCCAGAATTACGATTAGTTGAAAATCATATTACCCGATGGAAGGACAGATACGATGCCCCTGAAGAAATAGCATCACCCACACTCGATGCACATCCCTATTTAAGCCTTGGCTTTTCTTTTATTAGCCGAGATGAAAAAGGGGAAGCATTGCTCCATGGGATATACGCATTTAATTATGCGGCTTTAATCAGCTGTGGATTATCTGCTTCTGCTCTATCTGGCATGAGATATGGTATACCTCGCATCGTTTCAGCTGTAACGGATGAATTATTTATGGATGACAAAGAGGCTAATTTAAATGATTTTTTCGATTACGATGTAGAAGAGTTCACCGGCGATTGGCCAGTGAATCAAGAAGATACATCTGAAGTAGTTTAACAGGAATGGCTAAGACTGATATAACGTCTTAGCCTCTTTAATGCATGTTTTAACTAAAATAAGTTGGGTATACATAACAATACTGACTATTCATTTATACATATTATCGTGTGGGAGGTATTGTAATGGATAATAAGAAATTAGAGCAATTAAAGAAATACACCATTGATAATGAACAAAAAGCTGGATTAACGACCAATCAAGGATTAAAAATGGCAGAAGATGAATTCTCATTGAAAGCTGGCTTAAGAGGTCCTACTTTAATGGAGGACTTTCACTTTAGGGAGAAAATGACCCATTTTGACCATGAAAGAATTCCTGAACGGATTGTTCATGCACGTGGTGTTGGTGCCCATGGCGTTTTTCAATTATATGAGTCCCTAGAACCATATACGAAAGCCGATTTCCTGAATGATACAAGTAAAACCACACCTGTTTTCGTTCGCTTTTCCACTGTCCAAGGATCTAGAGGCTCAAGTGATACGGTGCGAGATGTGCGCGGGTTTGCTGTTAAGTTTTATACAGAGGAAGGTAATTATGATTTAGTCGGTAATAATATTCCTGTATTCTTCATCCAAGATGCCATTAAATTTCCTGATTTTGTCCATGCGGTAAAGCCAGAGCCTCATAATGAAATTCCTCAAGGAGCTAGTGCACATGATACCTTTTGGGATTTTGTTGGTCAAAATCACGAAACAGCTCATATGGTTATGTGGGTAATGAGTGATCGAGCTATTCCTAGAAGTCTCCGGATGATGGAGGGGTTTGGTGTGCATACCTTCCGCCTTGTTAATAAAGAAGGAAAAGCTCACTTTGTTAAGTTCCATTGGAAACCGAAGCTTGGCATTCATTCACAGGTTTGGGATGAAGCACAAAAGTCAGCAGGAAAAAATCCCGATTTCCATCGCCAAGATTTATATGAGGCCATTGAGAAAGGCGATTATCCTGAATGGGAACTAGGATTACAAATCATACCGGAAGAAGAAGAATTTTCATTTGATTTTGACATATTGGATCCAACCAAAGTATGGCCAGAAGAAATGATTCCTGTCAAAATCGTTGGAAAGATGACCTTAAATCAAAATGTTGATAATTTCTTTGCTGAAACAGAGCAAGTAGCATTTCATCCTGGACATGTTGTTCCTGGAATTGACTTTTCAAATGATCCCTTACTACAAGGTCGATTATTTTCCTATACAGATACACAATTATCTAGACTCGGAGGACCTAACTTCCACCAAATTCCTATAAATAAGCCTATCTGTCCTTTTCACAATAATCAAAGAGATGGTATGCATCAAATGGCTATTCATCATGGACAAACGAGCTACCATAATAATTCATTAAATAATAACCAGCCAGAACCTGTACCTGTTGAAGATGGGGGTTATCAGCATTATCAGGAAAAGATAGATGGTATAAAAATAAGAGGGCGTAGTGAAAGCTTCCTTGATTTCTATTCCCAAGCCAAATTATTTTATAATAGCCTAGCGCCATTTGAGCAGCAACATGTGAAGGATGCCTTTAGCTTTGAACTTGGAAAATGCAAATCAGAGACAGTTAAAAATAACGCTGTAGCGCTTCTAAATCGAATTGATCGCAGCATTGCTGAAGAAGTAGCTAAGAATATTGGAGCAGTATTACCTGATGAAAATTTAGAGGTCAATTCATCGAAAAAGTCTCCTGCTTTAAGCATGGCAAATACCATAAAAAAACCAGACACCCGTTGTGTAGCCATCCTGTTAAACGGGGACCCAGATAAAGTACAATTACGTCAATGGGTCCAAACATTGGCAGCAAATAACGTCAATTTTAGTATCGTTGATAAAACGATGCGCACAATTGATGGAGATTTAAAAGTGACGGATACGTATGATACAGCGGATGCCAGTCTTTTTGATGCTGCAATTCTTATTGGCACTAGCAATAAACTAGAGAATAAGGCGATTGAATTTATTGAAATGACTTTTAACCATTATAAGCCTTTAGGTATTTTCATTGGCGAGCCTAAAGCACTAGAAAAAAGCCGTATTACATGGAATGCACCAGGTATATTTGATTTAACGAAGGATTCCATTAATCGCTTTATTACAGGAGTAGCAGAAGCCCGCTTTTGGAATAGATCTGTCTAAATATAATTGGAACATGTATCAAAGACAAAGATAAACTCGAACAATCATGCGAAAGAAAAAATTTCGGATGATTGTTTGAGTTTTTTATTAGCGTTAAAAACACAATGAACGGATATATATTTACACCTTGGCTTTATTTAATAGCAAGATTACGTCTTTATAGATATCGATTTGGTTGTATCCCATCCCTTTTTTCTCGCTATCAGAAGTCAATATGTATGGAAAGGATACATATCCATAAACGACCGTGGGTGGTTTTCTCGATACTCCTTTGGTGTACAAAGTTTTATCTTCACAAAGTTACGATTAAAGGACCGTATACTTTCATAACCACAAAGAAAAGCTATCTCAGATATATTATGTTCTGAATAGATTAATAGATAACATGCATAGTTTACTCTCGTCTCATTTAAAAAATCTACAAAAGACATATTAACATTATGATTAAAGTACTTCGAAAGATAATTATAATTGTAACCTAAATTACCAGCGATACTTTTTAAAGTTATCGATTCTGTAAAATGTGCCTGAATAAACGTTAACAATTTATGAAGCAACTCTTGATCTTGTTTTTCGCCTTTAATTAAGCTAGTTTGCCCCATTAGCTCTGATAATAATAAATAGAGACAAGCTTTTTGTTCTAGTAGATTAGAGCTATCTTTGAAAAGCGTTCTAGAAACAAGTGAATCCGCTTCCAAAGATAGGTTAAAAATTGGATTTTCAAGTGAACCATTTTCTATCATTTTGTGAAATGTCGGGACATAGTCAGGGGAAAAAATACAAATTTTTGCATGTGACTGAGATTTTGTAATAAACGAGTGAATTTCATAAGGTAATATTAGTAAAAATTGTCCAGTACTCAAATGGTAACTTTTTTGACTAATAATAACTTCCATTTCCCCCTCCATGAGGAATAATAATTCGAAGCAGCGATGGAGATGGCTTGGAAAGTTTAAATTTAATGTATGATAGTTTGCTATTAAGTTAAAATGGTGTGCTTCATATATTATCATCCGCAAAACATCCTCAGTAAAGAATAAATTTTGTCTAGGATTATATAAGTTTTTACTTGTTGTGTCAAACCTATAAGTGATAGATTTATCGATAATAAAGTAATCTAAATGGACAACAAAAGGAGATACGCTATGGAAAAACTTAGAATTGGAATGGTTGGCTATAAATTTATGGGAAAAGCACACAGTCATGCTTACCGAGATCTCCCTCTCTTTTTCCCAAATACCGTTCATCCTGTGATGAAGGTTATTTGCGGGCGTGATCAAAAAGGTGTAGCACTTGCAGCCAAACAATTCGGCTGGGAGGAATATACGACAGACTGGAAGAGGCTCTTAGAAAGAGATGACATTGATTTAATTGATATTAACGCACCTAGTAATGTCCATAAAGAAATAACTATTGCCGCAGCAACTGCTGGCAAACATGTATTTTGCGAAAAACCGTTAGCGCTTACATTAAAAGACTCAAGAGAAATGCTTGATTTAGTTGAATCGGCTGGAATCAAACATATGGTTGGATTTAACTATCGCTTTGCACCGGCCGTTATGCTGGCTAAAAAGCTAATTGACGAGGGACGGTTGGGCGATATCTATCATTACCGTGCCTGGTATTTACAAGATTGGCTTGTGGACCCAAACTTTCCTTTAGCTTGGAGACTCCAAAAAGAAATTGCTGGTTCAGGTTCTCACGGAGACCTTGGGGCTCATCTTATCGATCTGTCGCACTATCTAATCGGCGATATAACAGAAGTTATTGGGATGAATGAAACATTTATTAAGGAACGACCCATTCCTTCACAGATGACGGGCTTATCAGCAAAAGGGAGTGATAGTGATAAAAAAGGGGAAGTGACCGTTGATGATGCTACCCTATTTATGGCTCGTTTTGCTAACGGTGCTTTAGGGAGCTTTGAGTCCACACGTTTTGCTGCAGGCCATCGCTGTACAAATTCCTTTGAAATCAATGGCAGTAAAGGAAGTGTCATCTTCGACTTTGAACGTATGAATGAGCTACAGGTTTATTTCACAGATGATAAGGAGGACGTACAAGGATTTCGGCGCGTATTAGCAACAGACCCTTCTCATGCTTTTGCAGAAAACTGGTGGCCTCCAGGACATACGATAGGCTATGAACATACATTTATTCACGAGATAGTGGAGCTTATGGAGTCTTTCCGTGAAGATCGACAGCCTGTTCCCAACTTCCGAGATGGCGTAAAGTGCCAAGAAGTTTTAGAAGCGGTTGACTTATCGATTGAAAACCGACAATGGGTCCGAATATCTGACGTTTAATCAAAATATCATGAAGGAGTTGCATGTACCATGAAAAAGAATGCATTGATTGTTTGGGGAGGCTGGGATGGTCATCAGCCTGAGCAGGTAGCAGAAATTTTTAAAGGAATTCTTGAAGAAGAGAACTTTCAAGTAGAGGTATCTAATTCACTAGACTCCTATGCAGATAAAGAAAAATTAAAAACCTTGGATTTAATCGTCCCCCACTGGACAATGGGTCAAATTGAACAACAATATGTTTTAAATATTTCGGAGGCAGTTGCAGCAGGTGTTGGGTTAGCTGGGTGCCATGGTGGTATGTGTGACTCTTTTCGTAATAATGTTGACTGGCAATTTATGACAGGCGGCAATTGGGTTGCCCATCCTGGAAATGATGGGGTGGAATACACGGTCAACATCAAACATTCTTCTAGCCCCCTTTTAGAGGGCATGTCTGATTTTAAAGTTGCTAGTGAACAATATTACCTTCATTACGATCCAGCTGTTGAAGTATTAGCTACTACACGCTTCCCGATTGTTCATGGTCCTCATGCCGCGAATAAAGCGGTAGACATGCCTGTAGTATGGACTAAACGTTGGGGGCTTGGAAATGTATTTTATAATTCATTAGGCCATCAAGCAAGTATCATTGCTCTGCCGGAAGTTTCGCTCATTATGCGCCGTGGATTCTTGTGGGCATCTGAAGGGAAAAGACGAACTGAAAAATCGAATGAAGCTTCCATTTATGAAAATGTACGGAACTATACAGGTATGGGAGACAGTCAATAAAAGGAGATCATCAAAATAAAAATTATCGAAAGCTAAACATAATCTACCGGAGGGTTTCTTATGAGAAAACTTAAAATTGGCATTATCGGTTGTGGGAATATTAGTTCTATTTATATGGAAAACTGTCCGAAGTTTCCCCACCTTGAGCTTGTCGCATGTGCAGATTTAGATGTCCAACGTGCTCAACTTCAAGCTGAAAAGTTCGGTATTCCAAATGCTTATTCCGTTGAAGAACTGCTTTCTGATCCTGAGATTGAACTAGTCATCAACTTAACCATTCCAAAAGCACATGCCTCTGTCAGCATCCAAGCACTTGAAGCAGGTAAGCATGTTTATACGGAAAAACCACTTGCTGTTACACGAGAGGAAGGTAAGCGAATTTTAGAAACAGCGAAGAAGCATAATCTTCTCGTTGGCAGTGCACCTGACACTTTCTTGGGAGCTGGAATTCAAACTGCTATCCATCTGATTGAACAAGGGGAAATAGGAATACCAATTGGTGCATCTGCCTTCATGATCGGTCGTGGGCATGAACATTGGCATCCAGACCCTGCCTTTTATTATGATATTGGAGGCGGACCAATGTTCGATATGGGGCCCTATTACTTAACAGCCTTAGTGGCTCTATTGGGACCGATTAAACGAATTTCTGGTTCGGCGCGGATTAGTTATCAAGAAAGAACGATACTCAGCGCACCAAAGGCTGGTACTAAAATGAAAGTATCCATCCCTACGCATATCTCAGGAGTAATAGATTTTGCTTCAGGTGTAATTGGAAGTATTACAACAAGCTTTGATGCCTTTGGCGGTAGCACATTGCCTCCTATTGAAATTTACGGCAGCGAAGGAACGCTACTTGTTCCTGACCCTAATACGTTTGATGGTCCTGTAAAATTAAGAAAACGTGATGAACAGGAATTTAAAGAAGTGCCTCTTGCATACGGGTATAACGATAACAATAGAGGGCTTGGCGTTGCTGATATGGCCAAGGCAATTCTCGAAGGTGGAAACTATCGAGCAAATAGCGAATTAGCCTATCATGTTTTAGAAGCGATGTATGGTTTCCAGGATTCCTCCGATAGCGATAAACATTATATAATGGAAAGTACATGTGAGCGTCCTGAATCACTATCTTTAGAAAGAAAGAATTCATAATTTGCCTAAAACAATATCAAAGGAATCTCTCTCTTTGGCTAGGGGGTTCCTTTGATTAGGAAAGAATCTTTCAAGCACATATTCCTCTAAAATAGCGATAAATCTTATCTATTTTTTTCGCTTGCCCTGTTCCTTCCATGCTTCCAAATTCAAAAAATTTCACCTTTTTAATTCCTACAAAGCGAAATACTGCCTTTTTCATTAAAACCTTATGAACATTATGCAAAAAGAAAAAGGGGTACATTCCAGGTCCCTTCATAGTAGAAATACAGATGACTGACTTTCCTTTTAAGAGCCCCTTTGTGGTATATTTTCCAGTTTCTTCATAAGCAAAATGA
The DNA here is from genome assembly GCF_052116745.1 of Niallia sp. Sow4_A1. Taxonomy (NCBI): domain Bacteria; kingdom Bacillati; phylum Bacillota; class Bacilli; order Caryophanales; family Bacillaceae; genus Niallia; species Niallia sp. Sow4_A1. Next base: position 9,857 of record NZ_JBQKKM010000018.1, read on the forward strand.
GCAGATAATACTTGATCAAAGTATCCTAGTAACATGGCTGGTGGTCTTCCCCACCAAATAGGATAAAGAAAAACGATTTTATCCGCCCATAATAACTGATCTCTATGCTTTGAAAAAGCTGGGTTCTTATACATATGACGCCTTTTTACTTTTTCATCAAAAAATAAAATGGGATTAAAATTTTCTTCATATAAATCTAAAAGCTGTATATTCTTTATAGAACTGTTTTCCATACTGCCATTCAAAACACTTTTTAAAAACGCTCCATTTAAACTTTTCTGATTGGGATGTGAAAAAACAATCAATAAATTCATAAGAATCCTCCTCTTTTTAGTTATCATTTGATAACTATATTACCATTTCATCTTTTTGTTATCAATTGATAATTGTTTATTGATAACTTTTTATGCTATCTTACCTATGAGGTGATTCTTTTGGATGAAAGACAATTTTTTCAGAAATTCATTACATTTACAGCATCTGTTCATCAACTAAAGCACGCTTTAACGAATGATCTAAGACCAACTAATTTAACTCCGATTCAGTATAATATCCTTGAATATATTTCGATCAATGAGCCAGCGATTCCAAGTGATATTAGTTCATGTCATCAAATGTCATTGCCTAATACTAGCCGAGAATTGAAAAACTTAATGGAGAAAAACTTAATGGAAAAAAACTTAATTAATAAATTCACAGATGAAAAAGACCGCAGAAAGCAGTATATAGTGCTATCAGATGAAGGAAAAGAGGTAATGAATCTCGTATTTCATGAAGTAGAACAAATATTAAAAAAAAGAATAGACACTCTTTCAGGTGAACAATTGCAGGAAATAGCAACTGCCATGGAATTATTACAAAATAAGGTGTTTTATAAATAAACAATACAGAGGTGAATAATAATGTACCCTTCCTCTCCCCTTTTTCACACAAATGTTCCGTTAAAAAGAAGCTTAACAGTGTTTGGAAATAGCATGTTGTCCATTGAACCGACTATTTGCAAAATTATTCTTGGCATTAATACGGAGTCCAAAAATGTAACAACTGCCCAGAAAGAAAATGCTACCAAACATCAACAAGTTATTTCGTCCATTTTAGGTTTAGGTATTCCTTCCTCCAATATTCAAACCGTTGACTATACTATTCTCCCTCAATATGACTATGTGGAGAATAAACAAGTCTTCAAAAGCTATAAAGTAACCCACCTGCTATCTATCCTTGTAGAAACGATTCAACTTGCAGGAAACGTTATTGACACAGCCGTTCAAAATGGCGCAAACCAAGTTACCAGTATTCAATTTGATGTAAGTAATCGTTCGGAATATTATGAGCAAGCACTTCAAAAAGCGGTTAAAGATTCTCTTTCAAAAGCAATGGCCATTGCTGAAACCCTCCGTGTAACGATAGATCCGATTCCGGTAAAAATACATGAAATTCTATCTGATTCTAGCAATCCTATCCCACTTGCAAAAATGTCGTTTGGTCAGGTAGGAGGAATTGCTACTAATCTAGAACCAGGACAGTTACTTATAGAAGCGAAGATTGAAGCGAAATTCTCCTACTAAGCCACTTTCTATATCCTTTCAAATTATCTTTGCTATGACTTGTTGAGAAGTTAATCTAACATTCTCCTTTCAAAATAAGGGAGTTCCTTGAGTACAGGAATCTTCCTTATTTACAAAATATTTTTTACCCTCTCCAAAATGATAGCGCTTCATTAAAAACATCTCATTAAATGAAAAATCTTTGACATCCTGGCAAAAATAATGTAAAGTACCTAATGGTCGAACATTTTTAGATAACAGCGACCTTAATATTCGTATTTAGGAGTGTATTTTAATGGATAACGTGTTTGATTACGAAGATATACAATTAATCCCGGCTAAGTGTATTGTTGATAGCCGTTCAGAATGCGATACAACTGTAACATTAGGTGGCCATACATTTAAGCTTCCTGTAGTGCCTGCAAATATGCAAACTATTATTGACGAAAAAATCGCTGTATATTTAGCAGAAAATGGATATTTCTATATTATGCATCGTTTCCAGCCAGAAACACGCGAGACCTTTATCCGTGATATGCAATCTCGTGAGTTAATTGCCTCTATCAGTGTTGGTGTGAAAGCAGAAGAATATGACTTTATATTACAATTAGCAGAAGAAAATTTGGTTCCCGAATTTATTACGATTGATATTGCACATGGTCACTCAAATGCTGTTATCGCAATGATTAAACATATCAAAAAGCATTTACCGAATAGCTTTGTTATTGCTGGTAACGTTGGAACTCCTGAAGCAGTAAGAGAACTTGAGCATGCAGGTGCAGATGCTACAAAAGTAGGAATTGGACCTGGTAAAGTATGTATCACAAAAATTAAAACAGGTTTTGGAACTGGTGGTTGGCAGTTAGCTGCATTGCGCTGGTGTGCAAAAGCTGCGAGCAAGCCAATCATTGCAGATGGTGGTATTCGTACACATGGTGATATCGCAAAATCGGTTCGTTTTGGAGCAACGATGGTAATGGTCGGTTCGTTATTTGCTGGCCACGAAGAGTCTCCAGGAGAAACATTTGAAAAAGACGGAAAGCTCTATAAAGAGTATTTCGGTTCTGCTTCCGAGTTTCAAAAAGGTGAAAAGAAAAACGTCGAAGGTAAAAAAATGTATGTAGAACATAAAGGCTCTTTACAAGATACATTAACAGAAATGGAACAAGATCTTCAGTCTTCTATCTCTTATGCAGGCGGTAAAAAATTAGATTCTATTCGTAATGTAGATTATGTAATTGTTAAAAATTCTATCTTTAATGGCGATAAAGTATATTAATTTAAAAGTTACACGAAGGATGCCCTACCAATTTTGTAGAGCATCCTTCATTTGTACGAAAGGAGATAACTAGAAAAATAGTGACATATTCCTATTATATAGGTATAATAGAGACAACCTCTTAGAACTCCTTCCTTCTTATTATCAGAAATTTCAAATAAAAACACGAAAGGTTGATTGTATTACATGAAGAACTTTTCCTTCCACACAAACCACCGCCAGAGAGCAAAATCCCCAGAAACAACATTTAAACTTATTCCCCTTACCAGCACACAAAGCAGAAGCGAAATACTAAAGAAAATTGAAATCAGTTCACAATTTAATATGCGCTACCGAGGACTATTTGAATATTATGGCGACGATTTAATTGCTTATAAGAAAGAAAAGCCTACTGATTTTTTTCGAAATGAGTTTTTACGAACGTTCTCGAGTTATCTAACTGACTACCTAGAAGACAACATGCCGATCTCTTGGAATAAATGTAAAAAACCCTTTATCGAGTTACTTCTTTATATTCATCTACCTAACACTATAAAAATCTCCAAAGAAAGCAACAGCATCCAACATTTCATCTCCGAATTTAGAAAGTTTTCCATATGGCTAGATCAAAAAGAAAAAACAACCTGGACAAAGCTGTTAACTCCTTATGAAGAATCCATTAATGAGTTACTGTTATGCGAGGAATTGTTGAATAGATTATATCTCCAAATGTATCCTCAGTTTTTTGAATCCAATTGGGATTACGAAAAAGACTTAACAAGGGTTAGCCAGATCTTTGAGAAATGTACGGACATAGAGGACAGCTTCTTTCAAATAATAAATATGGAGGGAAACACTGTTTTTCTATCCAATATTCATACAAATAAACAATTTCAGATAAACAATCTTCCTATTACCAAGCGGTTTCTTGGCATCATTCTTCATGGTTCCATTGGGCGCATAGAGGGGAATACAACATGGTCATTGCTACTGGCAGCAGGGTTATATCCAAAAAAAGCGAAGCGATATTTATCCTATATGGAGTAATGAAAAGGAGCAAATTGGGTAGCAAAAAGACTGTGAAATCAACAAAAATTCAACTAAATAAGCCTTTTTAAAACAAAAAAGCCAAACAATCAACGAAACTTTCGTTTGATTGTTTGGCTTTATCTTTGGCTTGGAACCTTATGTCTAAGCAGCTTTTTTTAATCCGGCTATCATTTTCAGTAAAAATTACTTACTGGGAACTATTAGTGGAAGAATTATTCTCCTGTCTCTCATTCTCATTACCAGAAGGAGGAGCTTCTCCTCGATTTCCTTCAAAATCACCACTTGGTGGATTTCCACCTTGTCCTCCTCCTCTGCCGCCACCTGGTCTACCCATATTATTACTAGGTGCCTCTGTAATGCCAGATTCATCGACGTAGGTTACTATGTCAGAAATAGTAAATTCTACAAGTTCTGTTCCTTTTTCATAGGTCCCTGTAGCTAAACCATTACTGTTCACTTCTGTGCTACTACCACCAGAATACAATACATAAGTACTATCCTCTGTAATCTTCGGTGAGCTAATCACAACCGTTTGGTAATCCTTGCTTGGTTGTACTGTTACAATAGCATTCCCATCACTATCCTCTAAATGAACAATAGTGCCAGCTTTTTGCGTTTCCGAATAGGTCATCATAATTGAGTTTTGCTTAGATGTATCAGATGTTGTTTGTGCCATCCCCGAGCTTCCTAGCGCTACTAGTGTTCCTTCACTTATCTCTAGGCTTCCATCATAGTCTAGGGCTCCATTTCCATCATTTGTTGGACCATTAACAATAGTCGTACCGCCTGTGACTACTATTGATCCATTTGCATCCAATCCATCTCCATCTGCATTTACGTAAATGCTTCCTCCATTGATAGTTAATAGTGCATTTCCTGCAGATTCCATTCCCATTTCTCCACCAGGAGTAGCACTTTCACTACTTCCATCACTTACATTAATTCCGTCATCTGCTGTTACAACAGATATATCTCCATCATTAATAGTGACTGTTTTTCCTTCTATTCCCTCATAACTTTTATTAACTTGAATTGTTCCACCAGCAATTAGGAGCTCATTCTCTGTATGAATCCCATCATCACCAGTAAGAATAGTAAACTCACCATCCATAATCGTAATATTCGTGTCACTATGCACAGCATCATCTAAAGTATCTATTACGAATGTTCCTCCACCAATAGCGATTTCCTTATTTGCTTTTAAACCTTTCGTACTTGGGGTATCCTCCTCTTCTGTCTCTTCTGCTGCGCTATCTCCCCAAGGTTGTCCTCCCATCATTTCCTCTCTTACTTCAATAGTCTCTGGACTTCCTCCACCTGCTGTAATGGTGAAATTGCCATCTGCCACATAGAGAGAAGACTCAGCTTGTATACCATCTGTTCCAGCCTTTATATTAAATATTCCATCTTCAATGGCAATAATACCTTTTGTATCATTTGTATTCGTTGATTTAATACCGTCTCCACCTGCATTAATTTCAAACGTTCCACTCTTTATTGCAACTAAATCTCTGCCCAATATGGCATCATCTACTGCTGTTATTTTTATCGTTCCTTCCATAATTCGCAAATCATCTTTACTTCCAATTCCATTATCATAATTTCCTACTACTTCCAAAGTACCTGTCCCATTTATTGTTAAGTCATCCTTGCTAAAGATTGCTGCATTGGGCTCGCCAGATCCATCATCTTCGGTATAAGTTTCTGCATCAGACACAACATTTTCAGTTTCCTCTGCAAGCGTAATAATCGTATCCTCTGCTTCTTTTACAAAAATAGCTGAAGACTCACTATTATGAATGTCTACTCCATTTAAAACTAATTGAACCTCTCCTGTATCCGGTGCGTCAACTACTATCTGCCCGTCAGCTAAATCACCACTTAAAACATATACTCCGCCAGACCTTATGGTAACAGTTGATCCAGATGTCATTATTGCAGCCGATTCATCGTAAGAAATTTTGTCCCCATCTAAAGTAATATAAGTAGGATTTTCTTCTTCCCAATTCGTTAGATAATCCTCCTCCTCAAAACTTATATTTTCACTAATATATGCACTCACATCCATTTCACTAAGTGAGCTATCGTTACTATTTTGGGAGTTATCGCTGTCCTCACTACATGCAAATAAAAGCAAGGTACATGCAATAGGCAAGACTAACTTTTTCATTTTACTTTTTTTCATTACTATGTCTCCTTTCTTTCACCATGCCTTCATTATGAGTGCACAACCTTAACAATTCCTTTAGAATCTCGTTTTTTATTTTTCTTTCCATCTATAGAGAAAAAAAAGTCTCATCTTTCTTCTCCTGCATCTACTTTTACAGTATTTTTACAAAAAATTAATACCTTCTTAAAAATCTTAAGGATAGATTAAGGTTTATAAATGATAATGTGTCCAAGCAGTTAACAGAAAGGAGAATCAAAATGGAAGCACAAAAACTAAACGGCTTAAATGGCCGAACCGAACTAAAACATGAATTAAATCAAATAGATTGTTACTTATTAAGAAATAAATTAAAGCATGTGATGGAAGTTGACCCCCATGCTACTAATAATGGGAAGTATCTAATTAGAAGTGTTTACTTCGATAATATTGAAAACAAGGCACTTATTCAAAAAAAAGAAGGACTTCTTAACCGAGATAAATTTCGAGTAAGATTGTATGACTATAATACAAACCTCTTAAATTTAGAAAAAAAAAGCAAACGTAATAATTTGACCTATAAAGATAAATGTAGAATTACAGCAGAAGAATATGAAAAAATCCGCATTGGAGATATTAAGTGGATGGAAAATGACCATCGCGAATTGGTCAAAGAACTATTCATTCAGATGAGTTTATATCAATTAAAGCCACATACAGTGGTTGATTACGAACGGGAAGTATTTATCTATCGTTATGGAAATGTCCGGGTCACCTTTGATAGCTCCATTAAAACAAGTTTCCGAAATAATGATGTACTGAACAAGGATTTACCTATGGTTGAAACCAACCCAGATATCACCATTTTAGAGATTAAATACGATGAATTTTTGCCTGAAATAATCAAAAATCTTCTTCAATTAAGTGATAGAAGAAAAGGAACTTATTCTAAATATCAAATCAGCAGAATGTATGGATAAATTTATATAAATTCAAGGAGGAACAAAAAAATGAGTAATATTAGCTTCGAAGATATTTTCAAATCAAGTATTTTAGAAAAAACGAGTAACTTTTCCGTAATTGATTCTTTAATAGGGCTGTTAGTAGCCTTTGGCGTCGGTTTATTTATCTATTATGTTTATAAAAAAACTTTCTCAGGTGTCATCTATTCCCACACCTTTAATATTTCTCTAATTATTATATCAATGGCAACTGCCTTAATCATTATCGGGATATCATCCAATGTTCTATTATCACTTGGTATGGTTGGTGCCTTATCGATTGTACGCTTTAGAACTCCTATTAAAGATCCTATGGACTTAGTTTATTTATTCTGGGCAATTGTTACAGGAATACTTTGTGGAGCAGGCTTTATTATCCTAGTTATATTAGGTGCTATCCTAATTGGTTTAGTTCTTATTCTGTTTACTAACCGAATCAAAATTGAAAATCCTTATTTATTAGTTGTTAAATATACAAATGAAGCGTTAGAAGGTTCATTAACAAAAACTATTTCAACTCATGCTAAAAAATTCTCCATTAAATCAAAATCAATTATGCCTGGAAACGATTTTGAAGTAACATACGAAATTCGTGTGAAAGAGAATAACTCTACCTTTATTAATACTATTTCTAAACTTGATGGCGTGAAATCAGCAATTATGCTTAGCTATGATGGAAATTTCACTGCATAACGAATAAGGATTTTACGTAATGCTGATTCCAATCATACACATTCATTTCATAGGCTAAGCATATTCCCATTGGTTTTAAAAAAAACAGCTTATAAAAGAAAAAACATCCAATCTAAGAGAACTCTTATGTTGCGATGTTTTTTTCTTTTCCATTCTATAATACTTATAATTATTATTATCCAATAAAAATCTGTATAATTATAGTTATATACACTTGATGGTTTTAAATAAAATAAGGTATACATAATTTATTTCTTAACATCATAATAGACAAGGAGTTATAAGAATTATGACTATTCTTTTAGTAGATGACAATACTGTCAATCTATTTGTAATGGAAAAAATACTAAAAAACGCTGGGTACGATGATTGTGTTTCTCTCTCTTCAGCCCAGGAATTATTTCATTATTTACAACTTGATGCTCCGCTTTCGACAGGGAATAGTGTGGATTTAATATTGCTCGATATTATGATGCCAGAAATCGATGGCATTGAAGCTTGTAAACGCATTAAAAAGATGGAACACCTCAAGGATATTCAGATTATCTTTGTAACAGCATTAGAAGATAAGAATAAGCTCGCGGAAGCCTTGGATATTGGTGGTGTAGATTATATTACAAAACCTCTAAACAAAATCGAACTCCTCGCAAGAATACGCGTTGCTCTACGGTTAAAGGCAGAGCTGGATTGGCATACTCAACACGAAAAAAAAATTCAGTATGAATTAGACTTAGCAACACATGTACAAAGAAGTCTTTTAAGTGCCCCTTTAGAAGATGAACATATGCATATTGAAGTTTCTTATTTGCCTTCCTTTAATCTTGCAGGTGATATGTATTATTGGCATAAAATTAATGATCACAAATATGCAATTATTTTATTAGATATGATGGGACATGGAATATCCGCTTCTTTAGTGTGCATGTTTATCTCTTCTGTCCTGAGAGAATCAGTTAAACAATTAGTGAAGCCAGATCTTGTTATCAAAGAATTAAATCGCTATATGACCTTATTAAAAAATGAAAAAGAAGGTCTTCCATTCTACTTTACGGCAATCTATTTAGTAATAGATACAGAGAAGAAAACAGTGGAATATGTCAATGCTGGTCATCCTTATGGATATATGCTAATGGATGAAAAGGAAGTAGTTGCATTAGAACAAGGTACTTGCGCAGTAGGATTTTTCGATGAAATGGAAATTAATACAAAAGAAGTTACCTTTGAAAAAGATGTACAAATCATCCTTTATACTGATGGTGTCTTAGAAGCAATGGGACCGTGTGAATTTGAAGCCGAAAAGAAAATCCAAGCAATTTCCTCCAAAAGATGGGAACATACCAGCTCCGTAATGGATCACCTTCTAACAAAAGAGCAACAGTCTAATCAGCCAGATGACATGTGTGTATTAATGATCCAAGCAAAAGGCAAATAATTAACACTTTACTTATTTCTTTAATGAGTACATAGTAAATAAAAAGGATTTCTCCTAAAGAGAAATCCTTTTTATTGTTTTAGAAGAGCTCCTATAAATCTTAGTAGATTTTCTGATAAAGTCTTTCTCCACCAGCAAGCTCTCTATATTTTGGCATTACATCAACAAAGCTTAATGTCTCTTTATCTCCTAAACCAATAAAGCCATCTTTACTTAAACTTTCATAAAATAGATGATGCACCTGGTTTTGGAGCATGGGATTAAAATAAATGAGTACATTTCTACAAATAATGACATGAAATTCATTAAAAGATTGGTCTGTTACTAAATTATGTTGGGCAAATATAATATTTTTCAATAGATCAGAATGAAAATAAGCATATTGATGGTCTGTTTTATAATATTCCGAGAACGCATTTGTTCCTCCTGCAAGCATATAATTCTTAGTATATGCTTGCATTTTATGTATAGGAAATACCCCTTTGCTTGCCTTTTGCAGTACATTTTCATTCATATCTGTTGCATATATAACTGCCTTTTCCTTTAGCCCCTCTTCTTCCAATAAAATAGCCATCGAAAAAACTTCTTCCCCTGTAGCACATCCCGCATGCCATATCCGGATTTCATCATACTTTCGTAAATGTGGGATTACTTGCTCTCTAAATGCACGAAAAAAGCTTGGATTCCTAAACATTTCCGTTACATTGATAGAAAAATCATTTAAAAGCTGTTCCAGGAAAACCTCTTCATGAATCACTCGTTCAAGTAGTCGTGTAATCGTAGGAATATTATCCATTTTCATTCTATAGTAGATCCTGCGTGTAATAGAAGACCGGTTATATTGACGAAAATCAAAACCTGATAATCGAAATATCCCTTCAAGCAGCAGATCCACTTCTATATCTGCATGATCTGGATTCTCTACCTCGTGTTCGTTATTCAGGAATGGATTATTCATAACCGCCTCCTCCTTACTTAACTAGCCATACTCTTAGAACAGAATATAATTGATCTAAATCTAGTGGTTTACTAATATAATCTGATGCGCCTGCTTCCAGACATTTCTCGCGATCGTTTTTCATTGCTTTAGCAGTCAATGCAATAATAGGTATTTCGGTCAAGTTCATTGTTTGACGAATAATAGTCATTGTTTCATAACCATTCATATTTGGCATCATAATATCCATTAGAATCACATCTAAGTCAGGTGTTTCTTCAATAATTCCTAACGATTCTTTTCCATTGTGTGCAACAAGGACGTCCATCCCTATTTTTTCAAGGGTTGTTTTAAGAGCAAATATATTGCGGTTATCATCATCAACAATCAATACTTTTTTCCCTTTAAATACATCATCATGCTTGTCACTAGACAACATGATTTCCGCCTTTCTTTCTTCCTCATGTCTCTGTTCTTCTTTATCTATTTCAAATCGAGCCTCTTGCTTTTTCACTTCCATTGTAGCTGCAACATTTATATCACTAATATTGAGCTTTGCATCAGCTATTCCATTAGGAAGACTTGGAATCGTTAAGGTAAATGTACTTCCTTTTCCTTCTGAGCTCTTCAAAGAAATCCATCCACCTAGTAATCTAGCAAATTCTCTACAAATAGATAGTCCTAGACCAGTACCACCATATTTACGTACAGTGGCCCCATCTGCCTGCTGGAATGTTTCAAAGATTAATTTATGTTTATCTCTCGGAATGCCAATACCGGTATCCGAAACCGAAATTTCCAGCCATTCTCTGCTTAATTCTTTCATGCTTCGACTTATCTGTTGCTTTTTCTTAATATTTAAAGAAACGGATCCACTTTCCGTAAACTTAAAGGCATTGGATAATAGATTTTTTATAATTTGTTGGAATCTCTTTTCATCTGTATACATAATATCTTTAAGTGTTTCCTGCTTATGTATAATAAATTCTACATCCTTCTGCTTTGCAATAGGGGCAAAACTTCTCTCCAATTGTGAAGTAATATCATTAATACTTACCTCACTAAAATGAACATCGAGCTTTCCTGCCTCAACTTTTGAAAGATCAAGAATATCATTTATAAGCGAAAGGAGATCTTTACCAGAAGAATGAATGACATTCGCAAACTCCATCTCCTCTGCCGACAGATGATTAGCGTCATTTTCTGCAAGCATTTCCGAAAGAATTAGAATACTATTTAATGGCGTTCTTAATTCATGGGACATATTTGCTAAAAACTCTGATTTATAATTAGAATTTTGAATGACCAATTCGGTTTTCTCTTCCAATTCCTCTTTTGCTTTTTCTAAATCTTTTGTCTTCGCTTCCGCTTCTCTTGTTCGATCTTCTAGTTGTTCATTTGTAGCCATCAGTTCTTCTTTTTGCATTTGCAACTCTTCAGACTGTGATTGTAATTCCTCTGACTGTGTTTGTAGTTCTTCAGATTGTACCTGTAGCTCTTCGGTCATGGCTCTAGATTCGTTTAATAAGCGAACAATTTCCATTCTACCCATAATACTATTAATCGTTACTCCAAATGATTCTACTATACCAACAATCAAATCTTGCTGAAGCTTTGTAAATTCAGTCATCGTCGCAAGCTCCAAGACAGCAATAACGTCTCCCTCAAACATAACGGGTACAATTATAATGCTTCTTGGTGAAACATCCCCTAAACCGGTTGCGATTAAACGGTAATCATTAGGTATTTCCTTATAGTGAATCATGCGCTGTTCTTTTGCACTTTGACCGATTAGTCCTTCTCCTAATTGAAAAGTGTCTCTGCCAATCGCCTCGCCTGATTCTGCGAACGTTGCGGCCTTTACATACATTTCTTTCTTTTGTTGTGCATCCTTTACATAAAATGCTCCAAAACTAGCATTTGTTTTTTTAGCCAATTCTGTAATAAATGTATTGGACAAAGCTTCAATAGAAGCAAGCCCTTGAAATTTCATCACAATATCGGCGACATTAGACTGTAGCCATTCTCTCTGCTCTACATTATCAAGAAGCAGATTAGTCGCTACAGCAAGCTCTTTTATTTCATCATTCGTTCGCACATGTATGCGTGTATTAATGATGCCTTTAGATGCTGCAATCGTACCTATAGTGCCTGTCACTTCTTTAATCGTTCTAACAATGGATTTAGAAATTTGACTAGCAATAATAATCGCAACAAGGGAAATCAAAACTAATGCACCAAATAGACCAATGGTTACAGTATTATTTTGGGCATCTAATTTTGCTGCTTGCTTAGCAGATGCAGTCTTTTCTGTATCTCTGAGTGAATTAAACTTCTCTGTAATATCATTTATATACTCTCGACCAGAATCTGACTCAAAAAAAGCATTTAGAGCATCTAGATTATTCTGTTCTTTGTATTGGATGGTTGGCTCGCCTGCTGTGTTAATCCAATTTTCAATATTATCTTTTATTTCTAATAAATTTTCCTGCTGTGCAGGTTTATCTTTCATTAACTGATAAAGTTCATCAAATTGCGCTTCCCAGTTTTCCTTCCCATCGTTATACGGAATTAAGTAGCTTTGGTTACCTGTTATTATAAATCCACGCTGACCTGTTTCCATATCTAAAACACTTTTTTCAATGGAAGCAGTTAATTCCTGTATGCGAGAATCATAATTAATAATCGAGTTACGTTCCTCTTGCAAGGATCGAATTTGATTATTGAGCAAAATTACCGACACAAGTAAACAAAGTATAATAACAATGTAGCCAAGGATAATTTTGGAGCGAATTCCGAACTTGAATTTCGATTCCATTTTAATTACCTTCCTTAAATTAGTTTCTATTTTAATAGTATAGTATTTATGATAAAAATGAAAAGGAAATTCGCTCTATTTTCTTCCATTATTTATAGTGTAAATGACTTTTGCTTTTGACTCAAACCATCTATTTTAATAAAACTTCTAATCAACAAATAAATAAATACTTGATTAATCGTAGGAAAGAGGCTGGGACATAAGCATTTCAACTAATAATAGACACGAACTTTTATATAGTTATAATATACATAAAAGTTCGTGTTTATCATTTGGGAAAAAGGTTTAAAAACGAATTGAAATAGAGCGGAGGACGCTCGACTCCTGCGGGAAATAGAGGAAAGGCTGAGACCCCGTAGCGCAATGGAACGACTTAGTTTTTACACTTGATATATTTAAAAACATAGATAACCAACATGAGAAAGTAGCTTTATTTAAGAGCTAAATTAGAGATTGTTCTTATTAAAAATTATTTATTTAGTTTTATCCCAGCCTCTTCTTTTTCCCTTTCTCTGTCAGCAATATGCAATAGAATACTACTCCAAATTATGTTCTATGAAAACAATCATTACAGATAGAAAATTTAAATCTAGATGACAGCTCTTTTCCACACTTTCTACATGTTTTAACACGCTTTTTCCCTTTAATTCCAGCTTTCAAATGATCATTTATTTGATCACTCAATTCTCCTCTTAACTTTTCCCAATAATATGCTTCTGTTCTTCTTTCCAATTTATATAAAAATAATAAATGAAGGCCGATAGCCTTATACGATAACTCTAACTCCTCCAAGCTGTCTGTTTTTAGTTTAGGTTCTGGTAAATCCTTATTTTCAACAATTGCCTCCATATTGATTTTCCATTGAGCACGTAAGGCTGCTTCACTTGTTGCAAACGGAAGCTTCAAGAAGCTGAATAAGTCATGTAAGGACATTCTAGCTTCCACCATTGTATCCATTATCATTTCATATAATAGTACTTCCTCTGCTAAGGATGCCTTTTTTGTTCCCTCTGGACTTTTAAAGTGTCCCCATAAATAGAAGAAAAGCCCAAGGTTATTAGAGTACTTTTGAAATCTTTCTAATACAGCATTAGTCGGTGCAATCGTAAATCCATAAAGATCATTATCCTTTTTTTCTAATAAATACTTCATCTTTTTACGATCGCTTGTAAAAGCAACTCTGCCAATATCGTATATTCCTTTTCTTCCTGCCCTACCTGCAATCTGCTTCACTTCCTGAGAGCTTAACATCCTTCTTCTTATACCGTCAAACTTGTCATTTTCTAAGAATACGATTCTTCTTATCGGCAAATTAAGCCCCATTCCAATGGCATCTGTGGAAACAATTACCTTTGTTTCTCCTTCAATAAACCGCTGCATTTGTTTTTTTCTAGCTTCTGGAGGCATACTTCCATAAATTACACTTACTTGCCAGCCATTTCTTTGTAACTCAGAAGCCGTTTCTAATACACCTCTCCTTGAAAAGCAAACAAGCGCATCTCCTTTCCTTGTTTTGCTCAATTGAAATAAATCCCCTTCTATTTGTAACGGCGTATCCCTACGATACTCGTGGACTTCCACATTTGCATCGCCTAGTAGCTGCAGAAGCATATTTTTTGCATGTAGACTTGCGATAATATGAATCTCTTTTGCATTTGCCTTCGTTATTGCTCGATACCATGAAAATCCCCGTTCCTTATCTGCAATCATTTGGGATTCATCGATAACCACTACGTCATAATATTCTTTCTCATGAAACATTTCTACTGTACTAGACTGATGTTGTGCCTCTAGTACAAGCTTTTCCTCTTCCCCTGTTTTAAGAGAGCAAGGTACACCTTGCTGATTTAGTTTTTCATAAATCTCTAATGCCAGCAATCTTAATGGAGCCAAGTATAAACCACTGTCTGCCTCCATCATGCGATTAATTGCTTGATACGTTTTACCAGTATTCGTTTCTCCGGTATGCAATACATATTTTATATTTCTACTAGTTGGAGGATAGTATTCTTTACCAAAAATATCCTCAATCATTCTTGCTTCTTCTTCTTTTCGCCGCCTTTGTTCCTCGCGATCCTCCGCTTCTTTCAGTTCTTTTCTTTTGCGATCCTTCTCCATTATCTCCTTATGAATCTCCATATCAAAAGGAATATCTAATAGCTTCTCTAAATCAATTATATATTCAGGAAATAAATCTTCTAGAAACTCTCCTGTAATTTCTTTAAGTAACGGCGTACTTGCTTCTAGTAAAAAGGAGTTGGATAAGGATTGATTAAATACTTCTTGATATTCCTCCTTTATACGTGTTGGTAGTTTATCTTTTACCCATGAAGGAAAAAAATCAATGAGATGTTGAAAAATTAAATTTTCATATGTTTCTGTTCTGTCTTCTAAAAAGTAAAATTGGTTATAAGACATGTCCATTTCATTCGATAGATATTCTTCAAACGTTATTTCCATGGAAGGCAAAATAATCCCATTTCTATCGATCTCAACAGCAATATTACATCCCGTTAAATAGCGTATATAAAGAAAAAGTTCCTCATAATGTTTCTCCATTAATTGTTCTATATAATAAGAGAATTTAGCGGAATATTTACGCTTCCTTTCCAAATCATTATTTTCCTCTACATGTTGTAAGTAGATTTTCCGTATCTCTTTATATCTATTTTCCCATTTCTCTTCATGGTCGCCTATATGTGCTTTAAGCCAACCCTCATATGAAAATACATCAACATCTCGAATTTCATTTCGAAACAATCGATTTATATCCTTTTTATTAAGATCACTGATATCAAAACCTTTACTAGTAAGATAATCCTTTTTTTCAGAATAACGAATATGGCTGGCAGCTGTATTAATCCATGTGTTTAACCATATTTGCTCGATAAACACCTTTCGATCAGCCATGTATTGTTCAAAGGATGGTTTAGTTTCTTGTTTTTCTAAATACTTATTTACGTCATCCATGATAAGCGTTTTTGTTTGTTGAATCGCTTTATCATATTGGGATTTTAATATTGAATTGACCATTTATGAACTCCTATAATATATATTTCCACTCTTCTTTTACTTATTTTCCTTTATTTTAGCGTAGTCATGTAAATTTTTTAATATTTTTTGGATTTTCTTGTGTTTTTTGATGGGAGTTTTACTATTTATAGAGAACACAGCCTTCCTTTCTACGACAAGATACTGTTTAGTCAAGTAAGGGTATGTCGGTTTTTATCGTTTTTTAGAAAACGATTTTTCCTCCATTTAGGATTACATATGTAATGATAGGGGAAAGAAAAAGAATACAGATTCATTTCCTGAGAAATGAAAAAATCCTTGCATCTTGGCAAGGATTATTTGGGAGGTCTTCTTTAATAGATTAAATTTGATGCTTATTTTTTCTTTAGGCTCAATTCTCTTTTGTACTTCTCTAACTCTTTCGTAGTACAACGCACAAAGTGACCTGGAGTAATTTCTCTTAACTCTGCTGGCTCACTAGTGTCATGTACGGATGGATCATAAGCGATTCTTGTACGTTCACGCTCATAACGTGGATCTGGAAGCGGAATTGCCGATAATAATGATTTTGTATATGGATGAAGTGGATTATCATAAAGCTCATCTGCTTCTGCTAACTCAACCATATTTCCCATATACATAACACCAATACGATCACTTATATATTTAACCATAGATAGATCATGGGCAATAAATAAATAAGTTAATCCACGTTCCTTTTGTAACTTTTTCAATAGGTTAACAACCTGTGCTTGAATAGAAACATCAAGTGCAGAAATTGGCTCGTCACAGATGATGAAATCTGGCTCTACAGCTAGCGCACGAGCAATCCCAATTCTTTGTCGTTGACCACCACTGAATTCATGTGGAAAGCGTGTAGCATGCTCTTTGTTCAATCCAACTACTTCAAGTAATTCTTCTACTCTCTGACGACGTTCTTCTGGTGTTTTTGCAAGCTTATGATTATCAATACCTTCTGCAATAATATCCAGTACCGTCATACGCGGATTAAGAGAGGAATGAGGATCCTGGAAAATCATTTGCATTTTTCGGTTAAACTTGCGAAGCTCTGCATTTGATTTTTTTCCATGCACATCTTCGCCTTCAAATTTAACTTCTCCACCTGTTGCATCATAAAGACGGATAATGGTTCTACCTGTTGTAGACTTTCCACAACCAGATTCACCAACAAGACCAAATGTTTCTCCCTTAAAAATGTCAAAGGATACACCGTCTACCGCTTTAATGATTCTATCTCTACCAGCTGAAAAGTGCTTTTGCAAATTCTTTACTTCTAATAATTTTTCGTTAGTCAACTTTTTTCACCGTCCTTGCGACCTGTTTTGGAGAAACCAAGCATTCTTTGTTTAACCGCTTCTGGTGGCTCAATCTTTGGTGCATCTTCATGTAATAGCCAAGTTGCTGCATAATGTGTATCAGAAACTTTAAACATTGGTGGTTCCATCACTGTGTCAATTTCTAGTGCAAATTGATTTCTAGGCGCAAACGCGTCTCCTACTGGAGGCTTTAACATATTTGGTGGGCTTCCAGGTATAGCAAATAGTTCTTCATCCTTACTATCAAGTGTAGGCATTGATCCAATTAATCCCCAAGTATAAGGATGCTTTGGATTATAGAAAATATCATCTACTGTACCAATTTCAACAATTTTACCAGCATACATAACAGCTACGCGATCAGCAACATTTGCTACTACACCAAGGTCATGGGTAATAAAAATAATCGCACTCTCCGTTTTCTTTTGAATGTCCTTCATCAATTCAAGGATTTGAGCCTGAATCGTAACATCAAGTGCTGTAGTTGGTTCGTCAGCAATTAAAATCTTCGGATTACACGCAAGCGCAATTGCTACAACCACACGTTGACGCATTCCGCCTGAAAATTGATGTGGAAATTGATTAATGCGAATTGCTGGCTGTGGAATGCCTACTAATTCAAGCAACTCAAGCGCACGTTTCTTAGCGTCAGCTTTATTCATGTTTTGATGCTTGATTAGACCTTCCATGATTTGATTCCCGATTTTCATTGTAGGATTCAAAGAAGACATTGGATCTTGGAATACCATAGAGATATCTTTTCCGCGAATTTTTTGCATATCCTTCTTCGATTTTTTAATAAGATCTTCGCCTTCAAATAAAATTTCTCCACTTTTTATAATACTTTGTGGTTCAGGAAGAAGTCTCATTAAAGCATTGGAAGTAACGGATTTACCAGAACCGGATTCTCCTACAATTGCTAGTGTTTCCCCTTTATTTAACTCAAAGCTAACACCGCGAACAGCTTGTACTTCACCGTTGTAGGTGTTAAATGATACTCTTAAATCTTTGACTTCTAATAATTTACTCATTTATAAACACCTACTCTCCTATTTATGCATTTTTGGATCGAATGCATCACGCAAACCATCACCTAATATATTGAATGCAATCATTAATACTGATAATACAGCCGCTGGGAAAACTAGTAAATATGGGTACAATCGTAAATTGGCAAACCCTTGCTGAATTAAAGCACCTAGTGAAGCATTAGGTGGGACAATACCAAGTCCGATAAAGCTTAGGAATGCTTCGAAGAAGATAGCTCCTGGAATGGAGAACATTGTATTAACAATAATAATACCAGTTATATTCGGAATTAAGTGTCTTCTAATTATCGTACCATTTGATGTTCCTAACGTTCTAGCAGCAAGAACAAATTCTTGATTTGTTAGCTTTAATACTTCGCCACGAACAATACGGGACATACCTATCCATCCTGTAATTGCTAATGCAATAACAATGGAGACAATACCAGGCTGGAGAATAAGCATCATTAAAAGAATTATTACTAGGTTTGGAATCCCTACTAATATTTCTGCAATACGCTGTAATACGTTATCAACTCTTCCGCCATAGAAGCCAGAGACACCACCGTATGTTACCCCAATTAATAAATCAAGAATTGCAGCAACAAATGCAATGATTAAGGATACTCTTGTACCTTCCCAAAGTCTTGTCCATTGGTCACGACCAAGTGTATCAGTACCAAACCAGAAATAGGTATCATCCATCTCCTTTGCTTCATAGATATGAAAGGTTGCTTTAACAGCAGCAGAATTTCTTGAACCGTCTCCTTCTTCAAGGACTTTAATATCAACAAACTCATCTGTACTTTTATAACGAGCCATTGCCTTTGTAGTTGCATCTTCCACATCAGTGCCTTCATATCGACCTGATAATGTACCATTTAGACCCAACCAAGAAACATTCTCTAATAATGGCACCCTAGGCGGAAGCTTTGCTCGAGAAAGTTCCTGATCATCGTTACCATAGTCATTCATACTTGGACCAATTATACTCATAATAATAATTAACAAAATTATGAATATGCTAACTATAGCAGGCTTGTTTTTCATTAGCGTTCTTCTTGCATCCTGCCCAAAGGTTCTACTTGGTGCCGTTATTTTTTCACTAACATTTTCTTCTTGATTAAGAGGCTTAAATAAATTCTTATCAATTTGATTAAGATTTTTCTTTTCCATTTTATTTATTACCTCCTGCAATTCTAATTCTAGGATCGATTAATCCATATAGGAGGTCAATAATTAATATAATGATTACAAACCCAAAGGCAAACAATAATGTTGTCCCCATAATTGTCGGATAATCATTTACATTAACAGATGATACAAATTGCTCTCCAATTCCAGGAACAGCAAATATTTGCTCAATTACTAAGGATCCTGTCATTAAGCCAACCGCCATTGGCCCAATTACTGTAACTAAAGGAATCAATGCATTACGTAATCCATGCTTGAAAATAATTCCTGCTTCACTAACTCCTTTTGCACGAGCTGTCGTTATATAATGTGAATGCAGAACCTCGATCATTTCAGTTCTAGTGAACCTTGCAGCTACAGCTAGTGGTGAGATTGCTAGTGCAATAGTTGGTAGAATCGTATATTCAAACCCATCCCAAAGCGCAACAGGTAGTAAGTCCCATTTCACCGCCAAGAAATATTGTAATAGTCCTGCAAATACGAACGATGGAACTGATGTCCCGAGTACCGCTATAATGGTGGATGTAAAATCGATTGGACCATTCCTATAAATAGATGCTATTAAGCCCAGTAGAATTCCAACAACAGTTCCCAGCACTAAAGCCTGTCCACCTAAAAGCGCAGAAGGGCCAATTTTAGACGTTAGAATATCTGTAACCGGCGTATTATCAAATGCAAACGAAACCCCTAAATCCCCCTGCACTAGGTTTCCTAAATAACGTACATATTGAACAGGAATCGGATCGTTCAAACCATATTTTTCCAATATAATTGTTTTTTGTTCTTCACTTAATTTATCGTCAGCCTTCAGCGGACTTCCTGGAAGGAACTTCATCAGGAAAAAGGAGACTGTTGCGATAATGAACAGTGTTATTAACATATACCATAAACGTCGAAGTAAGTATCGAGCCATCTGTGCACCTCCTAATTTTCTTTGTTTATTATAGCATAATAATTTATTTTTGCTAT
The DNA here is from genome assembly GCF_052116745.1 of Niallia sp. Sow4_A1. Classification (NCBI taxonomy): domain Bacteria; kingdom Bacillati; phylum Bacillota; class Bacilli; order Caryophanales; family Bacillaceae; genus Niallia; species Niallia sp. Sow4_A1. Next base: position 30,276 of record NZ_JBQKKM010000018.1, read on the forward strand.
AATCAGAATTTTCCTACTCAAAAATACAAGAGAGTATATGCTATAAAAGCATACACTCCCTCTTATTTCATAGCATCGAATTTTTCAAAAAAGCGAAATTACTCTTCAGCTCCAATAGATACCCATTTGTATTCATAATCTGGTCCAAATGGATTTTCAATTAAGCCATGAATTTTTGGAGATGATAGGAATGCGCCAGCACTTTGATATACAGGAGCGATTGCCGCATCTTCAAATAGAATCTTTTCAGCCTCTAAGAAGTTTTGGTAACGAGCTTCGTTATCTGTAGCAAGAGTAGTTGTTGTTTCTTCTAACAATTTATCGTACTCTGCATTTGAGTAACCCATTTTGTTATTTCCGCCATCTGTAATCCATAAGCTTAAGAAAGTGTATGGATCAAGGTAGTCAGGACCCCAACCAGCTAATTGAAGATCGTAGTCTTGATTAGTATCTAAATCTAAACGTTGTTCAAATGGTACTTGTTTTAGAGTTACTTTTAATCCTGGTAGATTTGTTTGTAATTGGTTAGCAAGATATTCGTTCATTGTTTTAGATACATCTGTATCTCCGCCTAGGAATTCGATTTCTACTGAATCAGTTCCTAATTCTTCTAAACCTTTTTCCCAGAATTCTTTCGCAGCAGCAGTATCATATGTTACAAGATCTCCACTAACTTCGCGGAAATCACCACTACCGTCAGGCATTGGAGTAAAGTCTGCTGGAACTAGACCATTAGCAGCTAAAGAACCATTATTTAAAATTGTATCTACTAAAGCCTGTTTATCAAACGCACGGCTGATAGCTGCGCGAATATTTTTATTAGCAAGCGCTTCGTTTCTTGTTTGATTTATTTTCAAATAGAATACAGAGTTTCCTGCTTTAACTGTATAATCTTCATCAGAAGAATATTGGTCAACTAAGTCTGAAGATAAACCAGTACGGTCTACTTCTCCTTTTTCATAAAGGTCAACCGCTGTTTGAGCTTCTTTTACTACTACATAATTAATCGTTTCTAACTTAACTGTATCTGCATCCCAGTAAGTATCGTTTTTAGCAAGATTCCACTTTTGAGATGTACTTTCCCAGTTTTCTAATTTGAAAGGACCATTAGCTAATAGATTTTCAGAGCTAGTAGCGAAAGCCTCGCCTTTTTCTTCAACGAATTTTTGGTTCAATGGTAAGAATGTACCAAAAGTTGTTAAAGATTCAAAATAAGGTGTTGGGTTAGCAAGTTCAACAACTAGAGTATAATCGCCGTCTGCTTTAACTCCCAAGTCTTCAACTGGCATATCACCTTGGCTAATTTCTGCAGCGTTTTTAATTACGCCACCCATCATATATGGACCGTACTCAGAACCTGTATCAGGATTTACAGCACGTTGCCAAGCATAAACGAAATCGTTAGCAGTTACAGGATCTCCGTTTTCCCATTTTGCATCTTCACGTAACTTGAACGTCCAAGTTAAGCCATCTTCAGATACTTTATGGCTTTCAGCAATACCTGGTGTAACTTCTCCGCCTTCACCTAAACGATTAAGACCTTCCATTGTAGCACCTAAGAATTGGAAACCATATTGATCTGTTGCCATTGATGGATCCATAGAAGGAATCGCATCTCCGTTAATTAAGTTTAATACTTGTTCAACATTTTCTTCTGATGAACCATCAGTACCTTCAGACGCGTTATCATCGCCGCCAGAACATGCTGCTAAAAATACACTCAGTATCAATGTAAGTGAAAGCAGCCAAGTTAATTTTCGCTTCATTAAAAAAGACCCCCCATTGTTATATTATTCTGTAAATTACATCTAAAAAAGAAGCTAAAGTGAGTATACTATTATTCTAGTAGAGTTGTAAAGACTAAATATAGAGATAATTTCAAATATTGCTATAGTGTGCTAGAGTGCTTTTGCATTATAACAACAAAGATAGCGCTTACTTTTATATTAAAATTCTAAAAATTTATATTAAAAATATAGCAAAAGATATGGCAAAAGAACGATTAATTGTTAAAAATATCCATATCTCAATATACTTTTCTCCCTGAAATTAGAAGACAGTATTATTATTGTAGAATTTCATAATAGGATATATTTACATTATTAGTTCTTTTCTTCCTTAATATTGTAAATAATAATCCGATTCCTCCTAGATTAATTCAACTATCTTTCAACTATATAAAAATGAAGGTGACACTCTTTTTGACTATTTGATAGTATATATGCTCAATATTTTATAGTCATATGGCTTCCGAAAATGTACATTCTATAAAAGTTAGGTTAAAATACGATTATTCGTGTTGCAAACATACTTAGTAAAGGTGAATAAACATGCTTAATAAAAAATGGTCTCTATTTCTAATAAATATCTTTATAACGGGAATTCTTTTTTTTATTTTTTCTTCTGAATATACTTTTGTTTCTTATATAAATACTGTCTTTTATCTTACTTTCTCTTATATCGTTGTTTTTCTATTTCAATATATTGCAAAAGGAGGCTTTTTTGACGGAGTAACGTTCAGCTTCCGAAGATTCCATCACGTGATTCTTAAAAATGATGACTACTTGGATGAATGGAAGGAAAAACCACTTCCATCTCAAAAGTTTAACAAAAGGTTTTACGCTACAATTAAATTTCAAGTACTACTTCTTTTGATTTATCTATTCATTTTGCTTTTCATTCACTATATTTAATACTACTGTTTTTATAGTCCTTTTTAATGAAGATTTTCCCATTAAAGAGGCTGGAACAAAACTAAAAAACTAGTCTTTAAAGACGAACAATCTTTAATTTAGCTCTTAAATAAAGCTACTTTCTCTTGATGGTTATCTATGTTTTTTAATATAGTTAAGTGTAAAAATTCAGTCGTTCCATTGCGCTACAGACGCACGATGCGCCGGGGAGGAAGCTGAGCCTCCTCGCATGCTAGGGCACTGAAAAACTGCAATATAATCATAATTGTTGGTGGCCGACTTATAAATTCGGGTATTTCATTTGTTTTCCGAGGCGACAGCTCGCTTTCCATGGGGCGAGCGCCGAGCCGCTTCGTCACTGCGTTCCTGCAGGGTCTCGGACTTTCTCGCAACTCCCATAGGAGTCGAGCTGTCGCCTCTCCAAACCAACTTTATATTCGCTTTCAAATAAATAAATACTTATTTAATTTGGAGAAACTATACTTTTTCAGTGCCCTCCTCGCATGCGCTGCGGGGTCTAAAGCGTCTCTATTTCCCGCAGGAGTCGAGCGTCTTCCGCTCCATTACACTTCGTTTTTAAACCTTTTTCTAAAAAACAAACACGAATTTTTTTGTAAATTAATTACATTATAGTTCTTGTTTAATGTTGGTAGAAATGCTTATTTCCCAGCCGCTTTATTCCTTTATATAGAAAAGTTTTAACTTATACCCCTATCCATTTTTTAAATGTAGGAATATTTATTCAATTACAACATTAAAATTGTATATATAGTGTTTTCCCATTATAATAGTGTTGTTAAAAAATTGAAATGAGGGGGATGTATGAATGAAATTGAAAGCGTTTCCACCTGTTAAAGGCAAGCATAACCTTGAGAACTATGAGGACTTGTACCAACATTTCAAATGGGACCAAGCAGAAAAGGAATTTTCTTGGCATCAGACTGGAAAAGTTAACTTAGCTTATGAAGCAATTGACCGTCATGCTGAGAATTACCGTGCCAACAAAGTAGCCCTCCACTATTTTCATCCATCAAGAAAAGAGACATACACATTCAAAGACTTAAAGAAATTATCAAATAAAGCTGGAAATGTTTTAAAAAAAGTAGGAAACGTAAAAAAAGGCGATCGAGTGTTTATTTTTATGCCTCGTTCCCCTGAATTATATTTCGCTTTAATTGGAGCGATAAAATTAGGAGCCATCGTTGGTCCACTGTTTGAAGCATTTATGGAGGATGCCGTAAAGGACCGTCTCCATGATAGTGAGGCAAAAGTTATCATTACTACACCTGAGCTTGTAAATAGGATTCCACATACAGAATTACCAGCTTTAGAAACAATTTTTATTGTTGGGGAAGATGTACAAGAGGATGATAAAACAAAAGATTTCCTTCAATATTTTCGCTCTGCTTCTATTGAATTAGACATAGAATGGGTTGATCGTAAAGATGGATTAATCCTTCACTATACCTCTGGTTCCACTGGAAAACCAAAAGGTGTGCTTCATGTCCACAATGCGATGATCCAGCACTACCAGACAGCAAAGTGGGTCTTAGATTTACAAGAAGATGATGTCTACTGGTGCACAGCTGACCCTGGTTGGGTAACAGGTACCTCCTACGGCATTTTTGGTCCTTGGCTAACTGGCTCAACAAATGTGGTTGCAGGTGGGCGCTTTAGTCCTGATATTTGGTATAAAACGATTGAAACATTTGGAGTGACCGTTTGGTACAGTGCACCTACCTCATTCCGGATGCTAATGGCAGCTGGGGATACGGTTACCGAAAAATACACCCTCTCCTCCTTGCGTCATATTCTAAGCGTAGGTGAACCGCTAAATCCGGAAGTAATCCGGTGGGGTCACGAAGTATTTGGACATCGCATTCATGATACTTGGTGGATGACTGAAACTGGTGCACAGCTGATATGTAATCTACCTTGTATGGATATCAAGTTAGGCTCAATGGGGAAACCTCTTCCAGGGATAGAAGCTGTTATTCTGGACGATAACGGAAATATTTTGCCGCCAAATCAGATGGGGAATTTAGCCATTAAAAAAGGTTGGCCATCAATGATGCATACAATTTGGAATAATCAGGAGAAGTTCAATAGTTATTTTCAACATGATGAATGGTATGTTTCTGGCGATTCCGCTTATATGGATGAAGAAGGTTACTTCTGGTTTCAGGGACGGGTGGATGATGTTATTATGACGGCTGGAGAAAGAGTTGGTCCATTTGAAGTGGAAAGCAAACTAATTGAATTTCCGGCAGTAGCAGAAGCAGGTGTAATTGGAAAGCCAGATCCTATTCGAGGTGAAATTATTAAAGCCTTTATTGCACTAGTTGACGGCTATAAAGAAACAGATGAATTAAAAGAAGAAATACGTATATTTGTAAAAACAGGCTTGGCCGCTCATGCCGCTCCAAGAGAAATTGAATTTTGCGAAAAGCTTCCTAAAACCCGTAGCGGAAAAATAACGAGACGTGTTTTAAAGGCTTGGGAACTCGGACTCCCTACTGGCGATCTTTCTACAATGGAGGATTAAAATTCAAAATAATAGGAAAAGAAATGGAGTGCTTCTTCCATCTCGAAATGGGAGTGCACTCCTTTTCTATTTTTTTTGCTAGAAAAGGAGTATTTTTCGATTTCATAAGTCTAAAGGTTGGTGTTCATCTCCTTTCTATGGCAAAATAAAAATGGTCTACTGTATTAGAAATTTTAATCTTGCACAATTATTAAAGCGTTTTCTATTAATAGAAGGGACTGAGAAACGTGAGAATAATCAAACTAGGTAGCAGTAATTTAGAAGTGCCTGTAGTAGCGGTTGGCTGCATGCGTATTAACTCATTAGAAAAAAAGGAAGCAGAGCAATTTGTACAAACTGCTTTAGAACAAGGTGCTAACTTCTTTGATCACGCAGACATTTATGGTAGCGGTACTTGTGAAGAGATATTTGCAGATGCTATTCATATGTCTCCAAGTGTACGCGAAAATATTATTTTGCAATCCAAATGTGGCATTCGCAAAGGAATGTTTGACTTTTCAAAAGAACATATCTTAAACTCCGTTGATGGAATATTAAGTAGGCTAAAAACAGAATACTTAGATACCCTTCTGCTTCATCGTCCCGATGCTTTAGTTGAACCTGAGGAAGTTGCAGAAGCATTCCAAATTCTTGAGCAATCTGGAAAGGTTCGTCATTTTGGCGTTTCTAACCAAAATCCGATGCAAATACAACTATTGCAAAAATATGTGAAACAGCCTCTTGTGGCTAACCAATTGCAACTAAGTATTACAAATGCCAATATGATTTCTAATGGAATCAATGTAAATATGGAGAATGACTCTGCAATTAATCGTGATGGCAGTATTTTAGACTTCTGTCGCTTGCATGATATTACAATCCAGCCTTGGTCTCCATTCCAATATGGTTTTTTTGAAGGGGTATTCCTTGGAAATGAAAAATTTCCTGAATTAAATCAACAAATAAATGAAATTGCTGAAAAGTATCAAGTCAGCAATACAACTATTGCGATTGCGTGGTTATTGCGCCATCCTGCTAACATGCAGCCGGTTATTGGAACAATGAATGTGGATCGTTTAATCGATTGCTGTAAAGCAAGTGATGTTCATTTAACACGAGAAGAATGGTACAGTATTTATCGCGCTGCTGGGAATATCTTGCCTTAATCCACAAAGGAAAATATGACTTTAAAAAGCCAGTCAACAACCACAAAATTGCGAGTTGTTAACTGGTTTTTTATTATCGATTATCTACTTTTTCTGGATACATATCATGGTTCATTAATCGATGGGCTGCCATCTCTTCAAATTTAGTGCCCGATTTTCCATAATTGCACCATGGATCAATTGATATTCCGCCACGTGGAGTGAATTTCCCCCAAACCTCGATATATCGAGGATCTAATAGTTTGATTAAATCATTCATGATAATATTGACACAATCTTCATGAAAATCACCGTGATCACGAAAGCTATATAAATATAATTTAAGAGATTTGCTTTCTACTATTTTCTTATTTGGGATATAGGAAATATACATTGTGGCAAAGTCAGGCTGTCCAGTTATTGGACAAAGGCTAGTAAACTCTGGACAATTAAATTTTACAAAATAATCTCTATCAGAGTGGAGATTATCTACCGATTCTAACACCTCTGGTGCATAATCACTTTTATATTGAGTATTTTGATTTCCTAACAAAGTTAAATCTGTTAATCCTTCTTCTTTCTTTCTTCCAGACATTTGAGCTCCTCCTTGTTTGGTGTTTCCCAACACTGCATAAAAGAGAGGTATTTTACCTTACGCAGAAACTAGCTGAATAAAACAAAAAAGCCATATCCTTTTTATGGACATGGCGTTGATTGCATGTATCCATAGTTTTTTATAGAGGGTATTCGCTATGAACCTCTCCCGTCTCAGTACGGGTATTTCGTTTTTAACTATATAGAAATCGCGAAATTTCGTCAATTAGAAATAAATAACTTTCTCTCTTCATGAAGATGTAACGTAATTTTTTTAATGAATCCACAGCCTCAATCGTTCCAATATTAATTTTCCTATCCAAAAAAATCAATCTATGCCTACTTGTGCTGAACTTCTATTGTTTCGATTCCTTCTTCTTCCATTTCAGCCTTTAAATCATCTTGTACTGTTACATCCGCAAGCTTTACTTTAGAACGATAGGCAGAACGCACGACTACATGGGATGCGACAGGTGAGGTTAGGAAAACAAAGAAAATTCCTAGAAATAAACGAATACTAAAAGTTCCCTCTATGATAAAAAAGACAAACGTTCCAACAAGAGTAAAAAGTACTCCCATTGTAGAGCCTTTGGATGCAGCATGTGATCTCGTATAAACATCTGGAAGTCTTATTAGTCCTAATGAGCTAAGAAAACAGAAGATAGCGCCAAAAAATATAAGTAGAACTGCTATAAGCTCAATCGGATTGTTTTCGCTCAATGACTACACCTCTTTCAATATATCGTGCAAAGGCAATGGTTCCAATAAATGATAGAATCCCTATTAATAAAATTACTTCAAAAAAACCTGTATTTCGAAGCAACACAGAAAAGATAGCTACTCCGGCAATTAAATTAATCCCCAAACAATCAAGCGCCTGAATTCTATCTGGAGCAGATGGACCTTTGACCAGCCGAAAAACCGTTGCAAATATAGATAGAACAAGTAAAATTAAGGATCCAACCAATAGATTATCAATCATAACGAGTCACCCTCTTAATAGCCTTTTCAAATTTTTCCTTCGAACGAAAGATGGATTCTTTTTGAGCGGGTATATCCATTGCATGGATAAAAAACTTATTATTATCAGAAGTGACCTCCACAACAACTGAGCCCGGGGTTAAATTCATTAATAAGGCTAACAAGGAAACCTCTAATTCCCCCTCTAATTCCGTCTCTAAGGAAAATATTCCTGGGGAAATATTAATCCTAGGTTTTATTATTTGTCGAATGACGACTACACTCGATGTAAACAGCTGTTCAATAAAAACAACGAACAACTTAATGACTGCAAAAAATGTCTCTAAATAAAAGTTAGTTGACATATAGCGGCGCAAGATAAAGAGAACGAGAATTCCAAATAAATAACCAGTAAAGAAGGTCAATACATTCCAGGTGTCTTGCAAAAACATCCAAATGACACCTATTAACAAGTTAATTAATATTTGCATAGGCATATTAATCACCTCTTTCCATCCATTTAATTACTCCTTTTATTTTCCATTTCCCAAAACAGCCTCTATATAATAAAGAGGATTCATTAACCCTTCCACTGCCATATCTACATATTCATGTATTCCTTCTGTCCCAATGCCTAAAGCAATCGTCAAGAAAGTAAGCACAGAAATTGGCAGCATTAATCCTTTTGTTGTCCCTTTTTCTTCTTCAAGTGTTAAATCCGTATATCCCCAAAACACCGACATAAATACTTTCATAATAGAATAAAGAACAAATAAACTACTAATCAGTCCAAATGCACCTAGCCAATAGTATCCTGCAGTAAATGTCCCTTCTGTTATAAATATTTTACCTAGAAAGCCACTTAAAGGAGGTATCCCTGATAAAGACAGTGCTGCAATAAAGAACATCCAGCCTAACTGAGGATGCAAGCGAATCAATCCGTTCATTTCATCTAATTTACTTGTTCCTGTTAGATGGATTACGGTGCCTCCTAATAGGAAAATAAGTGCTTTAATCACCATATCATGAATGAAATAATAGATAGAACCAGTCATCCCTACCGTTGTATAAGTAGCGACTCCTGCTAAAATAAAGCCGACACCAATGACCACATTATAGGTCATTACCTTATAAATATCTCTATAGGCAACCGCTCCGATTGCCCCAAGTGTCATCGTAATACCTGCAAGGATGCCAATTAATAAATGTGTTATTTGTACTTCATGATAAAAAATCAAGGTAAATACTCTGATAATTGCATACATTCCAACCTTTGTTAAAAGGGCAGCAAAAATAGCGGATATAGCCGTCGGTGGTGCACTATAAGAGCCTGGAAGCCAGAAGAATAAAAATAGCCCCGCCTTTAAACTAAACACAATTAAAAATAATATCGCTACGGTTGTCATTAATCCATCTTGACCAACTTCGGCAATTCGAACCGACAAATGTGCATAATTTAGCGTTCCTGTAATCGCATATAAATAAGCAATTGCCACTAGAAATAGAAAAGATGAGATAATGTTTATTAAAATATATTTGATTGATTCCCTTAACTGAACTCTTGTTCCTCCTAATGAAATTAATACATATGAAGCAACAAGCATTACTTCAAAACAGACAAATAGATTGAAAATGTCACCCGTGAAAAAAGATCCGTTAACCCCTGTTATTAAGACCAAAAATAAGGGATAAAAATAATATTTTTCTCTTTGCTCACCAATTGAATGAAATGCGTATAATAAACAACAAAATCCAATAATACTAGTAACTAAAACAAGAAGCGCTGCAAACATATCTGCAACCATGCTTACGCCAAACGGCGCCTCCCATCCCCCTAACTGAATGGACTGTATTCCTTCTTCTTTAATTTGAAAGATTAAAATAATCGTTACAATAAAAACAGAAATAATTGCTATTAGACTTAATATTCGATGAAGCGTAACTTTGTCTCTAAAAATCACCATAATCATCGCAAAAACGATAGGAAGGATGATCGGCAATATTACAATATTATTCATCCTCATTACCCCTCAATAAATCTGTATCATCGGTGCCAAGCACTTTAAATGCTCGATAGCTTAGGACTAAAAACAAAGCAGTCGTTGCAAAGTTTATAACAATAGCTGTAAGCAGCAATGCTTGCGGCAACGAATCAGCAAAAGTGTGATCGGTTATTCCTAAAAGGGGAGGACCACCTTTTTTCAATCCCCCCATTGTAATAATAAGCAAGTTTACACCGTGACCAAGTATAGATGTTCCTAAAATAATTCGTAATAATGTCTTTGTTAAAATAAGATAAATTCCAATGGAGAATAATACTCCCACTAGAATAGACATTAATGTCTCCATCAGCGATCATCCCCAATCGTCATAATAATGGTTATCGCTGTACCGATAACGGCTAGAGCAACGCCAATATCAAAAATGACAGCTGTCGCTAACTCTGTTTTTCCGAAAACAGGCAAGTCAAAATATCCGAATGCTTGAGTCAAGAAGGCTTCCCCAAATACCATTCCACCAACGCCTGTTAAAACAGCAATTAATACACCTACCCCTGCTAACACTTTAAAATCAACAGGAATATTTTTTCGAACAGTCTCAATATCAAAAGAGAGAAAAAGCAAAATAATCGCGGCAGCAAAGGTAAGACCACCAATAAATCCCCCGCCTGGAAAGTGATGTCCAGATACAAATAGATTTATGGCAAAGGTAAGGATAATAACGACGGCAACCTTTGTGACACTTCGAATGATAATATCATTTGGTTTCTTCATTCTTATCCCCTCCTACAAGCCTAACTTTTATTAATGTATACACTCCTAGACCAGCAACTGTAAGGACAAGGATCTCTAACATTGTATCTATCCCTCGGAAATCAACTAAGATAGCATTAACAATATTCTTTGCTCCTGCCAATTTATAGGAATCTTCATAGTAGCTCGAAATAGAGTCAAATAGATGGGTACCATTAGCTGAAAGAGCAACAATTGTAACAACTGCGCCTACTCCTATTGAAATAATGGCATTGACCGCTTTGAAACGAATCCTACTAATTTCCTTCTTTAATTGCGGCAAATGATAGAAGCACAGTAAGAATAAAACGGTTGTCACTGTCTCAACTACTAATTGTGTGAGTGCCAAATCAGGAGCTCTAAAAAGTACAAAGAAAAACGAGACAAGAAATCCTAGGGCACCAACTGCTACAATGGATGTAATCCTTGATTTAGAGAAAAGAACGGTAACCGAGCTTATAATCATTGCAATAACTATGCCAATATCAAAAAAACTAATTGGTGAGTCCTGAGACATATCGAACGTGACCCCATTAAACAACACGAGAGATCCCCCGATTATGACAATAAGGAATCCAAATATATAGACTAAATAATCACGAAGGAATCCTGTCATATAAAAATCTGTTATTGATTTTGCCAGCTTCTCCATATATTCCAAACTAAGATTATATAAATTGCTTAAGGTGATAGCTTGTGGATAAAGGCGATAAATCTTATACCATTTTTTTAATAGTAAATATAAGATAATTCCAACAGCCACAACCCCAATCGTCATCCAAAGTTCTGTGTTGAATCCATGGAAGGCACTGATCTTTTTGGATTCCACCGAATGCGCAAGAGATGGTAAAACCGATGCAAAAGCTGGCTTTAATAAATACTTGGAAACAACATTAGGGATAAAGAAGAACAGAATAACTAATGCCCCTAAAATAATCGGCGAGACTAATAAACCAATTGGTGCTTCATGAATCGCTTTATCTAATTTTGGCGCTTTGTTTTTTCCTTTAAATGTTTTGAATACCAAGATCATGCAATAGATAAAGGTAAAGACACTTGCAATCCACGCAATAATGGGAATAATCATACCCAGATGCGGAAGATTAAATATTTCCATATGGGAGGCATTCACTACAGCAGTAAAGAACATCTCTTTACTTAAGAAGCCATTGAATGGAGGAAGACCCGCCATTGAAAAGCCACCAATTACAGTAAGCGTAAAGGATACGGGCATTAAGTGAATTAATCCACCAAGTCTCCGAAGATCTCGAGTACCAGTCTCATGGTCAATAATCCCTACAACCATAAATAAAGAACCCTTAAAGGTGGAATGGTTTACTAAATGAAAAATAGCTGCAAAAATAGCTGTTGCATATAATCCCGATTCTTCTACTCCTAAATCCTTATATAATGCAGCAGAACCTATACCCAGTAAACTCATAATCAATCCCAATTGACTAATCGTTGAATAGGCTAATAATGCCTTTAAGTCTGTCTGTTTCACTGCATTAAAGGATCCATATAATAAAGTGAATAAACCAATTCCTACAACAAACCAAAACCACTCTGCTGTGCCGCCAAAAATCGGTGTCAAACGAGCAACTAGATAAATTCCTGCCTTTACCATCGTGGCAGAGTGTAAATACGCACTAATGGGCGTAGGTGCTTCCATAGCATCAGGCAGCCAGATGCTAAACGGAAATTGCGCCGATTTTGTAAAAGCGCCAAGCAAAAGAAGAATCATGGCTGGTATAAATAAACCGTGATTTTGGATTAGATGGACATTCGCTAAGGTCTCTCTAATACTTGTCGTATCTGCCATAATAGAGAGCATGATCAGTCCTGCTAACATAGCTAGCCCGCCAAAGACAGTAATCAACATTGCTTTTTGGGCACCATATCTTGAGCGATCTCTTTCATACCAATAAGCTATTAGTAAAAAGGAGGATACACTAGTAATTTCCCAAAATACATATAAAACAAAATAATTATCAGATACTACTAGTCCAAGCATCGCCCCCATAAATAACAATAAATAGACATAGAAGTTATGCAAAGCTTCCCGGTGTTTTGATAAATAGAATATAGAGTACAGAATCACCAAAGCTCCTATTCCAGCAATCAATAAACCAAATACTAAGCTTAGTCCATCCAAATACGTAGTAAAGTTAATATTATAAGCAGGTATCCAGTTGACTGTAGAAGTAAATACCTCTCCTTTCGCTATTTTAGGGATATACATCAATAGGAAAAGAAAAATGGTGAATGGAACAAACAAGACGAACCAACCTGTATGAATCCGAGGCGTTAGCCTTTTATATATAAAAGGTACAATTAGTGCAAACATAAATGGCAGCAATATCATAAAATGTAACCATGTCATTTGTTGTATCCTCCTCCTTTTTTGCAAGTTTTATATTTTGGGTTTTCTTTAGCTAAAACGTATTTATAATGGAAACTATGTCTAACCTTACTATTAGTACTAGAAACGGATAATAATTGTCATTTGGATAATTTAAGAAATGCATTGACTCATAAAGTAGCATACGTTATAGTCATACATAGTTTATTATTAGTGGTGTAAATCATTCACATCTATTGAGGTGAAAAAAATTATGGTAAATGGAAAAGAACGCATGGATGAAAGTATTTTAGTATGCGTTTATTACGGACCTAACGGTGAACGCCTTATACAAAGAGGCTGTAAAATAGCGAATATGCTTGATTGTCCACTTTATATCCTTACGGTTGATCCGAAACCATTTGATGAGTTGGATGCAGAAAAATCAAATTATATTGCTAGATGGAAAGAATTAGCTGAACGTCATAGTGCCGACGCATTTATCATTAAAGATAAGGAATCGCGACCAATCTCTAAAGTGATTGCAGAAGTAGCTAGAGAGAAGAAAATCACACAAATTGTTCTTGGTCAAACTGCACAAAGTCGTTGGGAACAAATTGCTAAAGGCTCCATTATTAATTCCTTATTGCGTGAAATCCCTTTTATTGATCTTCATATTATTTCTGTTGCACGCTTTTTGAAAAATCCAGAAGGCCAATATGAAAAAGGTGTACGTGCGTATTTAGTAAAAGAGGGAAATGGCTATCGCCTAATTTTCAATCATACAAAACATGTAATGTATGAAGGAATTTTCTTTAAAGAACAAGGCACTGATTTCAATAATGGTGTTTTTAAATTTATGAAAGATAAAGATACATTGCAAGTTCAAGTCCATGAGGACATCGTTAACGAATTAACTAATGTTGATATTGATACAGATGCTAGTAATGATGATGACTATTTATAAGTTTGACTAATCTCCACCTAGTTTGGTGGAGGTTTTTTTTAAAGATTGACATCCACTTTTACTAAACGCTTTTCTTGCTTATCAATCCCAATATATTTTAACGTTTCTGCCCTCGAAGTATGATTATATACATTCATCAGTAAGGAAATCGCAATCCCTTTTCGATATGCATGATAGCCAAAAGTTTTTCGCAACGTATGGGTTCCAATTTTCCCCGGAATTCCAACTAGCTTCGCCGCCTTATTAATAATCCGATAGGCTTGCTGGCGAGTGATTGGTTGATTATTTTTCTGCGATTTAAATAAAAACTCATCCTCTTTGAATTCCCGTTCCTCCATATATTTCTCTAACTCCGTATGCACCTTACCGTTTAAATAATATGCTTTTACTTCATCAGCATCATGAAGATACAAAAACTCTTTCATTCCAGATTCATCTTTTACATCCTGAACCTTCAATGCGAGTAAATCGCTTACTCTTATCCCAGTATTTATACCTAACACAAAAAGCAACAAATCTCTTTGTGATTGTTTACGCAATACTTCTTTAATCGCATTAATACTTTCAATTTCTTTTATAGGATCGACATATTCCATCCGTTCGCCTCCTAATAATGTTACATAACTTTATGTTATCATCATTTAAGTAACATTACAACGAATAAACTTTCATCTTAATTTTTTCTTTTGTAGTATGCTTCTTTTGTTTTGGAAATAGTCTGTTGAAGACGGGTCTTTGGAAAATGCTTTTAGCTGTAGTAGGAAAGGGGGTTTTGATTGATTTGAAAACGAATAGGAGCGTGTTTTTTCTATTACCTTCTTTTTTATGAAAAATGGGCTTTGTTTTGATCACTCTGTTACCTTCGCGCTTCTTTTTTCTTCCATTCGAGCTTAGAGACGGGTTCTCTGTTACCTCCGCGCTCCTTTTTTCTTCCGCTCGGGCTCAGAGACGGATTCTCTGTTACCTTCCTGCTCGTTTTTCCTTCCATTCGGGCTTAGAGACTATTTTTTTAACTTGCTAATATCCTTTGAATCAACTCTCACATAAATAAAAGCAGTAAATGTCTCCCATCTACTGCCTCGTCTAATGATTAATATTCGAAATTCACTATCCATTCTTCTCCTGTTTTCATATCTCTCACTTTATACATATTGCCTGCCACTTCCTCGTCTCCTAGTATAATCACCTTTTTGACACCTTCTTTATTTGCTTTATCTAAAGCTTTCACCAGTTTTTTCTTTCCTAACTCGAGCTCTACTTTAAAGCCTTTGTCACGAAGTGTTTTCGCAACTAAAAAAGCTTCCAGCGGTCGACCAATCGGAATAATATAGTAATCCAGCTTTGCATCATCAAAATCTATTTTATCTAATAAAAGAGCAGATAATATAACATCCAACCCAAAGGAAATACCCACTGTTGCATAGGTTTGCTTTGAGCCAATTAATCCGCCTATCGCATTGTCATATCTTCCGCCGCTACCTATGCTCGACTTTATTCTCTTATCAGTTAAGAAAATTTCATAGATTGTTCCAGTATAAATTTCAAGACCTCTCGCAAGAAACGGATTGAATACGCAATATTGCTCCAGTCCAAACTTCTTTATATACGATTGTAATTCATTCCATTCTTCCAGCCCCTTTCTAATGCTCTCTTCTTTTTCTGCCAGCTGTTGATAGTACTCTATTATGCCGATTAAATCCTTTTGTAAAAAAGCATCAATCTCCTCTATTACTGTTTGTTCTAATCCAGCATCTCTTAGTTCTTCCTTTATTTTTTCTTTACTAATTTTTTCTATTTTATCTACTATCAAAATCACCCGATTTATCAATTGATCCGCAATATTCAATTGACGAAGAAACCCAACTAATAATTTTCGATTATTGTATTGAATCGTTACTTCCATCTTTAATTTATCAAAAATATTCAAAGCCATCATCATAAGCTCTGCTTCTGCCATTTGCGATGGAACACCTACAATATCGACATCACATTGTGTAAACTCTCGATATCTCCCCGTCTTTATCGGACCATCTCGAAATACTTTGCCAATCTCATAGCGTTTAAAAGGCATTTTTAGCGTTGGATTCATCGCTACCACTTTCGCAAAGGGAATGGTTAAATCATAGCGCAACGCCAGCTCCCTTTTGCCACGATCAGAAAGAGTGTACATTTCTTCTAAAATTTCCGCTCCACCTGCGTATTTAGAAGCAAGCAATTCTTGGTAATTTAAGATAGGTGTCTCAAGCGGTTTGCAGCCATACTGAATAAATACATCTTCCATTGTTCTCCGAATATTTCTTCTGATTTCTTCCTCTCTCGGTAAATAATCCATTGTTCCTTTAACATTTTGGTAAATCATCTTCTTCATTTTTTCATGCCCCCTGTTTAAAATAAAATAAAAAACCGCCCTTGATTTAAGTAGTTAAAACTTAATCAAATGCGGTTTCATGAGAAATAGTCTTCCTATGTACGATTTTTAAATCGAAATAGCAAGACTACTTTTTATGATGATGTAATTGTGAAAGGTTGATGCTGTGCGTACGTTTAACCATTTCAATCACCTCTTATTTTCCAAATACTTTAACATATTGGAAATTATAAAACAAGACCCACTTTACTTTTTAATAAGTGGTTAACTTTCCTCACCCATTTTTATGTTTGCATCGCCATATTTCATCAGAAAAGAATCTAACATTTTAGTATAAATCTCCGGCTGTTCATCCTGAACTAAATGTGCCGCAAAAGGAACAACTGCAATGTGCATATTCGAATTTATTTCTTGATAATAGCAAGCGCCCTCTATCTCGTCTCTTTTTCCTTCGCCTACTATGCAAAGAATCGGCATCTTTAATGCATGTATATCCTTAATTTCATGAAATGGATACCACGTTGAATCTTGTGTTATTAAAAGGGCTTCTCTCCAATCCCCTCTATGAATTTGGTTGAAATAATCAGCTACCTCTTCCTTTTGCAAAAGGTGACTTTGTTGCTCTATGTCTTTAAGATGTAACTCTTCCCAATTATCAGGCTTTAAGGGCATAACCCCCGAGATAGTTAAACTCTTTACTTTTTTAGGATGCTTTTTTGCAAAAATGATGGCTACCAATGCTCCTATTGATCCTCCTACAATATGAGCAGAGTCTATTCCTACATGCTCCAACGTTTCAAACAAATCATTAGCAGATTCATCAAAGAAATTAGAAAAATTGGATACTACAGAATGCCCATGCCCTCTTAAATCAGGAGAAATCACCTGGTAATGCCTTTGAAAAAAAGCTCTTTGATACTCAAAATCTGTTAACCCTGTTTGCAAACCAGTATGAAGAAATACAATCGGTTCTCCTTTTCCTTGAATAGAAGTATGTAATATCACTCAATTCCCTCTCCTTATTTCCCTAATTTTCTAAATTTTATATTTCATCAAGTATAACCGATTTTTCACAGTAAATATATGGTACACTAGCTAAATTAGACGTTAATTAAAAGGTGTTGAGACAATGATAAAAGAAATCTGCGTAGAAAACTTCACACTCGTCCCAAGAGCTATTCAAAATGGTGCAGATCGGATTGAGCTCTGCGATAATCTATCTGTAGGGGGAACGACTGTTAGCTATGGTGTTGCTGCTAAAACTATCTCCTTTTGTCGAAATACCAATACTAAAGTAATGGCAATTGTTCGTCCAAGAGGTGGGAATTTTATTTATACCGAAGATGAAGTGGATATTATGTGCCAGGATATTCATCTTTTTAAACAGCTTGGTGTTAATGGAGTGGTAATTGGTTGTTTAAATAAAGGGCAATGGATTGATGAAGAAGCAATGGAAAGATGCTTAACCGCTGCTACTGGTTTGGAGGTTACCTTTCATATGGCCTTTGATCATATTGCTCCTGAGTTAAAGAACCAAGCAATCGACTGGCTCATTTCCCATCGGGTAAACCGGATATTAACACATGGTGGTCCTCTATCTACTAAAATTGAAGATAATATACCTACGCTGAAAAGTTATATCGAATACGCTGCTGGAAAAATCATTATTCTTCCTGGTGGAGGGATTACCTCTGCTAACCTTCCAGTTCTATCTGTTCAGTTAGAGATGAAAGAAGTCCATGGATCAAAAATTTTTGGAGCATAGTAAATTATCGGAAACTACATAGTAAAAGGAGATATCCTAAACGGATACTCCTTTACTACTTTTACCCTCTAAAAAAATCCTTCAACACTTGAAAATCCTCTCTAACATCAATCTTATTGGGCTCAGCACTTTGTAATCTTTCAATAATAGCTGGAAGCTCGTTTAAATCCTTATTATCGGTATACTCAATAAATGATAATTCATGTAGCCAATCATTATACGAGTGCTTCGCTTTTCCGTAGCTATTCCCGAATACCAAGCAAGGAGTCTTTGTGATAATTGAAAAGATCATTGCATGCAACCGATCTGTGATTATTAATTTTTTAGAACCAATTTTATCAAGCATTTTTAATAATTGAGGTTCACGATCAGCATAATCAATCACATCAACTTCTGAAAGCACCGTATCCGTTCGTTCCACTGGATTATCTTTTCCAACCAAGTTCATTAAGTCTGAGACAAAATTTTCTTCTGTTACTTTTTCCTTGTCTGCTCTTAGAACGAATAGAACACCTTCCCTTTCAAGGTCCCTTGGTTCAATGGAAAGGGATAGCACCATATCTGGAGTGTACAGTACATTTGCTTGGAAAGTATCTTTTAAGATTTCTAATGTCTGATTCTCTCTTGCTACTAAAGTGAGGTTAGGATTTTTGTTATATGCTTCTTGGCTTTTTTTCTTTTCTGCTTGTCCTTCCTCTGTATCCTCAAAAAAGGCAGATTGAGGGAACACAATCGTTCGGTAATCTTTAAATGACTCGATGACCTTTCTGCGATCCTCCTCAATATCCAAGTACAGGCTTCCTAAATTTCCTCCACCGGTAAAACAAACAACATCATCCGTTTTAATAATCTTTTTAACTAAATCGATTCCTTCCTCTGTTGCATAATCCATAATTTCAATATATTCATAGTAAGGGAAGCAATTTTTAATAAATTTCTCTTCCGCATACGCTATGGCCTGATCGCCAATATTTGTATAACTCGGAGAGCCAAATAGAAACACTTTTCTTTTATTATTAAATAACGCTTCCTGATTTACATTCGGAGCAATTCCTTTTACTATATGAAACTCTTTTCTCGCTTGGTTTAACATAACGCCATTCCTCCTTCTATAGATCTTGTAGTTTTTGTCATATACCCCAAATGAGCAATATTTATTCCCAAATTAGTCACTTTCTCTCTTACTTCTTCTGTTTCCATGCCAATAGAATGGCCTTGCCATCACTTGGTGCATTTTCTCCATAATCAAAAGGAAGCAACGCAAAGAAGATATAGTATAGGGAGAAATACGCAAACTGATAGAAAAAGGAGCTTCTTGGGAAAACATCCTGCATAATGAATAAATTTATTACTAAAACGGACAATAGATTAAATAAAATTCCTCCACTATGAATTAAAATCCGTTGCCATCTCTTTTTTTCTTCAATTCCTTTATAATAGCAAGTTGCATCTATAAAATAGAACAAATGAACATGGATGGGACCAATACAGAATAGCTCATTCCCCTTTCCAACGATCAAATCACCCTTTCCGCCAAACAGCCAAACAAAAAAATGGTGTCCAGAGGCATGAATCAAGCTAACAATAGGCAATATAACGAAAAAGGCCCATGCGAATTTATCAAGATCGTCTAGAGAAAACATCCTCATCCTCCCTTCTTCCTATCAGGATGAACTAGTTTACAGATTATTACTCTTTTAAATTTGATATAGTTAAGATACCTCCATACTTTAAAAGTAAATCCTCCATTAGATATTTGATAGATTTTGGAAATATTTATACTATATAATGGATTTATCTGATAATTTCATAGAAAGGAGAACTATTTTGATACAAAAAATTGGACAAATTGGCGTAACAGTAAGAAATTTAGAACAAGCCGTTCACTTTTATAAAGAAAAACTTGACCTTCCACTTTTGTTTCAAACAGATAATATGGCCTTTTTTGTTTGTAACGGTTTGCGTTTACTTATCACTCTACCTGAAAATGAAGAATTTGATCATCTAAGCTCAACGATCTATTTTCAAGTGGAGGATATCAAATCAGCTTATGAGAAGTTAAGGAAGAAGAAGGTTCTTATGGAAAGTGAACCACACCTTGTTGCTAAGATGGGAACTACCGAAACCTGGATGGCCTTCTTTCGTGATTCCGAGGGGAATATGCATGCATTAATGAGTGAGATAGAGGCTGCCTGATTAGGTAGCTACTTGTTTTTACTTTTTGGGTTAGGTTGATGAACTTTATTCCTCACGCTTTGTTTTTTTCCGTTATTATTCACCTGCTTAAAGCCACACATTCTTCGAGATGCCGGCTTTTCTTTTTATTTAGTTGAATAGTGAAAATCTTCTCTTGTATCCTTATTCCTGTGCTTACCTTCCCTTTTATAGGGGGCAAAGCAATTGCTTACCTTTTCCCTTTGTATTAGACAATTTCCATTCCCCTGTACTTTTCTTTTAAAAAAATATAAACTCATGCAGGTATGGTTCTTTATTAAACCATTTAAAGCCTCCAAGTTTCACGTGAAACAAGGAGGCTTTTAACGATATATTTATATATTTCCTAGAAAATATTCTCATTCACTTCTTCCTTTAAACTAAAAATGCAAACAATTTGATGATAGGAGCTAAAGTTTTTATAGCTATTCTCTTCCAAAATGCCACATCTGCTTGCTCTACATCTTCTTTTGCTTTATAGCTTCCATCTTCTGAAACCTGAAGACTATGGTTATCGACCGTTTTATTTAGTTCTTTCTGCAAAAAGTGAGCAAATTCTTCACTATCAATCAAAAGCATGGTTTCTGTGTTTAGGAACGTACTTCTGGCATCTACATTGTAGGAACCAATCAAACTAATTTTTTCATCAAATATATATGTTTTTCCATGAAGGGACTCTGTCTTTTCCTGATATTCAAATAATTCATCGACCCAATTAATGATAGAGTGTCTGTTTGACCAATATCCTGAAAAAGCAACCATATTAGGTGTTGATGCAGCAGAGTTTGTCAGCACCTTCCAATGATCTACTTTTATTTTCTCTGGCTTTACATATTCAAGCATTTTCTTCGTAGGAACAATATATGGACTTTCTAAGTAAATGGACTTTGTAGATTGCTCGGTTAAAGAAATTAGTTCCTTCCAAATTAATGGATCTTTATTAACCCGCTGATGTGGATTGTGCAGCAAAAATACCTTGTCAGTTGAATAAGCATCTTTTTTCCAATCTATTGCTTTATCTATTGGCAATGGATACACATCTTTTGCATGTGTTAGAAGGTCCATTGCTTCTTCCTCTTTTTCTTTCCCTAATTGTATCTTCCTATGTGATATTTTTTTAACTGCATTCTTTGAAAAAGGATGTTCCCAAACATATTGATAATAATCATCTATTTTCTTTAATACACTGGTATCCTTTTGTTCCTCTGTAAATACAATAACATCTCGATCATTTGACGCTCCTTTTGTTCCTGCTGCGCTAAAGTATTTATCCCCTATATTTCTTCCCCCCACTATAGCAAGTTCACTATCAATGATAAATAGCTTATCATGAAATCGATTATTCCATGTCCAAGGCTTTCCTAAATGAAGAGGTTCATAATACTTCAATTTGATATTTGGATGAGTAAATATCGCATAGCTATATAAACGTAAATCTTTGTTGAATTGATTGACTATGCCATCTAATAAAAGCCTTACTTTGACACCACGATTCGCTGCATCAAACAAACAGCCGAAGAATAAATCTGCATATGGTCCCTTTTGAATCGCATAAGTGGATATATCAACAGATGCCTTTGCGTTCTTTATCAATTGCAGCCTTGCTAGACCTGAGTCTTCCCTATCTTGTAATAAAACGACTTTATCAGGCGAGACCACTTTTTTATCATTCTGATTGAGTTTAGTCGTTGGCTTCCAAAAAGGGTCTGCCTTGGGATGATAAAAATAAGGAACAATGACACAAGAAATTACAATATAAAGAAGGTAAACTCCAACAAATACCATGATTGTCTTCAGACTATGACCGATCATATTGTCTCCCACCATTTTTTTATCTTATTCTTACTATCTTCTCCCTAATTTGAAGTATTATTAAAAAGAAAAATTCTATTGAATATTAATTACTATTTATTGTTTTAAAAAGTATTCATGGAGAAGTAGAAAGAAGTCAGTCTTGATTCAATAAAGTGGGGATTTAAAAGAGGCTGGGACAAGACTAAATAACTAACTTTTAAAGACGAATAATCTCTAATTTAGGTCTTAAATAAAGCTACTCTCTTATGATGGTTATCTATGTTTTCGAATATAGTCAAGTCTAAAACTAAGTCGTTTCATTGCGCTACAGACGTACGATGCGCCGGGGAGGAAGCTGAGCCTTCTCGGCACGGAGACCACTGAAAAACTGATAGCTATTGATGATTGGTCATAACCGCCTTTTAAACTTAGAGTGTAAATTGTTTTCCGAGGTGACCACTTGCTTTCCATGGGGCGAGCGCCGAGCCGCTTCGTCGCTACGCTCCTGCAGGGTCTCGGACTTTCTCGCTGCTCCCATAGGAGTCAAGCGTTCACCTCTCCAAACCAACTTAATATTCGCTTTCAAATAAATAAATTCTTATTTAATTTGAAAAAACTATACTTTTTCAGTGCCCTCCTCGGCACGCCTGCGGGGTCTCAGCCTTTCCTCTATTTCCCGCAGGAGTCGAGCGTCCTCCGCTCCATTTCACTTCGTTTTTAAACCTTTTTCTAAAATAATAAACACGAACATTCATGTAAATTATCTACATAAAAAGTTCGTGTTTATTATTAGTTGAAATGCTTATGTCCCAGCCTCTAGTAATGATCTTATATCCAAATCTTAAATAAACCATCATTGATTCCGATGTTATACATATAATAAATTCCAAATAGGATACTGATGCTTCCTGTGATTTTTGTAAAAAGGGCATTTACCATTACCCCTTTGTTTGAGAATACAAATGGGACACCTAATACAGTAGTAAATAGTAACATGCCGACACAGGTCCCTATACCAAAAATAATGATATAAATTGCACCTTCCCATATGGTATGTACTGTACTCATCGTTAATAGAACCATTGCTGCACTTCCCGCAAGCCCATGAACTAATCCTAATAAAGTGGACTTCCAATAAGAAGTTGCTCCATTTCTGTGATGGGAATGTGTTTTTCTTTCTTTTAAAAAAACATTTGAAATTCCTAAATAAACAAGGACGATGCCAACTATAAATTCCAAAGACATCGCTACTGGATCTGATATTTCCTGTTTTAATCCAATGACAATTAACCCAAATACAAATAATGTAAAGGTATGTCCAATTCCCCAAAATACCCCAGACAAAGAGGAATTCCATAAATTTTTGCTTCTACTCGCAATCGTAGAAACTGCAATTACATGATCTGGTTCTAATGCATGCTTAAATCCAAGTATTAGTCCAAATAATAAGATGGACAGCAATCCAAATTCCATTATTGATGTTCCTCCGTTTGACTTATTATGTTAGTATTTTCTCCATCTAAGTGCTTCTTTTCCTAAAAGAAACTTCCGTGCATAGGTATGCACTGATTGAAAGATTCGCTCAATTACTCCGGTATTACAAGCTAAAATGCGTAAAATGACTCCATTTTCAGGTAGTTTGGAAATACCAAGGCGGATATCCTCTTCCTCCTTTTCCACTAAGTGATTCAATTCTTGATAAAAGGAGCGATCCGCTTGGTCATGTACAAGTACAAGTGTTCCAATATGGGTGAAACCTTCCATTTGCATAATAGATGTAAAGTCTTCTTCCGGTTTCAAATAAAGATGATCAAAGAAGATTAGTTTATTATTTCTATATATTTTTTGCTTGGAGCGAATCCATGCATATTTAAAGAAACTCCCATCCGCCGCCCATCCAGGAGTGATGATATCACTAGCAAAATAACAGGATCCTTCTTCCATATGTACAACTGTATTTTGAAAATATTTAGCTTGTTCATAAGCGATTATAGGATCAGGAAAGTGTTCTAATATACTATTTCTTTCAAGGGTAATCACCGTATCTTGCTTCACATAATCCATTGGTGTTCGATATATTTTTGTAGAGGATTGGGTGGTAACAGAGATTGCGGCGTCTTCCTCCACACAAATGGATGTTTTATATCTATCTCCATCCACATAGCCTCCTCCTACATGAATACAATAAATGGATGGTGCACTTTCTTCTAAATAAACTGGCCGCGTAATTTTCATAGCTCCTTCATAATAACAATCACTAAGCACTGTTTTATGTTGTCTTTTCTTTGCAGAAAATTGCAAAACACCTGTATAAGTCATTATCTATAGTCCAATGAGAAATGCTTGCTTTTTAATCCATTCCACTACTTCTGAAAGTCCAATTTCCTCTTTCAAGTTTGTAAAAATATAAGGCTTCTCTCCTCTTGCTGCAATCGTATCTCGCTCCATCACTTCCAAGCTCGCACCAACATATGGAGCTAAATCAATTTTATTAATAATAAACAAGTCCGATTTAATCATCCCTTGCCCACCTTTTCGTGGGATTTTTTCTCCTTGAGCTACGTCAATAATATAAATAGAAAAATCTACAAGCTCTGGACTAAAGGTTGCAGCCAAGTTATCTCCACCACTTTCGACAAATATTAGCTCTAAGTCTGGATGTAATTCCTTTAGCTCATCAATAGCTGCGAAATTCATTGACGCATCCTCTCTAATGGCGGTGTGAGGACATCCTCCTGTTTCTACACCGATAACTCGATCTTCTGGCAACACACCATTTTTCAGTAAAAATAATGCATCCTCTTTCGTATAAATATCATTTGTTACAACGGCCATGCTAAGCTCATGTTGCATAGAACGAGTTAATTTTTCAACAAGCATCGTTTTCCCTGCACCAACTGGGCCTCCGATTCCAATTCGTATTGCTTCCATTTATTTCACTCTCCATTTGCTAAATAATTAAACTTATGACATAAAAAGACGGACATGTAACTGTTCATGCCTCATTTGTGCTATCTCAAGTCCGGGACTAACACTCGCAAAATCATCTATTGTTAACCCCATAATGGTATCCACACACGTATCTATTAACGGCTGGATTTCAACCAGTATCTTTTGTCCATTTGTTTGTCCTAAAGGGATGCCGCGCACAGCATTTTGAACAAGGGAAGAGACGGATGTAAAAAGATAGGTTTTCATAGCAAGCACTTCTTCCACATTCAAATAGTGAGCAAGAATCGCAAATACAATGCTTGTATGTCCAAAAGCATCCTTTTCTTTTATATGGGAAATATATTTTGTTATATTAGCAGAGTGATAGAGGTCTTGGCAGAGCTTAGCCATCCTTTCCCCCATTCTTTTATTTCCCATTCTTGTTTCTTCAGCTAGAGAGGAAACGTATAAAATTCTATCTACTTCTAAAACTTTATCCCAGCTACTTGTTGCGATTCCTTCATATGCTAAGTGAAAGGCAAGACCATCTACATAGACGAGCTGTTTCTTTAAATAAATTGTTAATGCCTTATAAAAGCTGTGCTTATCCGTCACTGTCCCTTCTTGGATATATGTTTCCAAGCCAAAGGAGTGAGAAAAAGCCCCTGAAGGAAAGTTAGAATCACTTAGCTGCAGCAATGGATATAAAGAATTAGTCATGGCTATGCCCAATATGGCGGAAGGCCTGCTTTACCTTTCGATTCTCTCTTTTATAGGGAATTAATAATTGCTGTAATAATTCTTCTACCAAATAATCATATTGAACAATCATTTCATTGCCTTCAAATTGTGCAGGTAAATGACGGTTTCCAAGCTGGTGTGCAATTTCACCCATTTGCTGGATGCTTAATGGCTGAATGGTTAGAACATCATCTTCCTTCACAGAAATGACAATCATATTCTTATCATCCATGTATAATACATCTCCATCAAGGAGGTCCCTCTTATCTGCTAAGCGAATGCCGATTTCCTTTCCATGGTCTGTCACAACTCGCTGGACTCTTTTTAATAAATCATCGCTGTGCAAATAAACTCTTTCTACGTGATTTGCTCTTTTTTCTAATGTTGCTATATTTCCAACAATCTTTTCAATAATCATCTTAATCACCTCAAAATAAAAAATATCGCTGTGCCATTGGCAGCGTCTTTGCTGGCTCGCATGTCGCAAGCTTTCCATCCACCTTTACTTCATAGGTTTGCGGATCAACTTCAATGGTTGGCGTCTCTCCGTTAAAAAGCATATCTGCTTTTTTTAATTTTCTTATTCCAGCAACAGGCTTAACTATTTTTTGCAAATTAAGCGCTTGATGAATTCCTTTTTCATAGGCTGCTTTTGAAACAAATGTCATCGAGGTTTGATATTTTGCACGACCGAAACTTGCAAACATCGGCCGATAAAAAACAGGCTGTGGTGTGGGAATACTAGCATTTGGATCCCCCATTATGCTATGAGCAATTAATCCTCCTTTTAAAATAAGATCCGGTTTCACTCCGAAGAAAGCAGGATCCCATACAACTAAATCAGCTAATTTTCCTACTTCAATGGATCCAACATAATCAGAAATTCCATGAACAATTGCTGGATTAATCGTATATTTTGATACATATCGCTTTAGACGAAAGTTGTCGCCAACTCCCTTGTCTTCCTCCAGTTTCCCTCTTTGCTTTTTCATCTTATCCGCTGTTTGCCATGTTCTAGTAATTACTTCCCCTATCCTTCCCATAGCTTGAGAGTCTGATGAAATCATGCTGAAGATGCCTAAGTCATGAAGAATATCTTCTGCTGCAATGGTTTCTTTGCGAATACGAGAATCAGCAAATGCAATATCTTCCGGAACGGATGGATCTAAGTGATGACAAACCATCAGCATATCTAAATGCTCTTCCAGTGTATTTATCGTATAAGGTCTTGTTGGATTTGTAGAAGATGGCAAAATATTAGAATAACTAGCTGCCTTTATAATGTCTGGTGCGTGGCCCCCACCTGCGCCTTCTGTATGATAAGTATGGATTACTCGTCCATCAATGGCAGCAATGGTATCTTCAACAAAGCCGCCTTCATTTAAAGTATCTGTATGTATCGCTACCTGCACATCATATTTATCCGCAACTTTTAA
This sequence comes from Niallia sp. Sow4_A1, assembly GCF_052116745.1. Lineage (NCBI taxonomy): Bacteria > Bacillati > Bacillota > Bacilli > Caryophanales > Bacillaceae > Niallia > Niallia sp. Sow4_A1. The sequence goes on from NZ_JBQKKM010000018.1 coordinate 57,541, forward strand.
ACTTGTATCAATAGCTGCAGTTGTAGTCCCCCAATCCTCATGCAGCTTCAAGCCTATCGCTCCTGCTTCAATTTGCTCTGCCAACGCGTCTTCACTTGATGCATTTCCTTTTCCAAGAAACCCTAAATTCATCGGAAAGGCTTCTGCTGCCTCAAGCATACGATGAATATTCCAAGCTCCCGGTGTACATGTCGTTGCATTCGTTCCTGTTGCAGGACCAGTACCTCCACCAATCATTGTAGTAACTCCTGAACTAAGGGCCGTTTCTATTTGTTGAGGACAGATAAAATGGATATGTGCATCAATCCCACCAGCCGTAACTATCTTTCCTTCTGCGGCAATTACTTCTGTAGCAGCTCCAATCACTATATTGACACTATCCATCAACAAAGGATTTCCAGCTTTTCCGATTGCTGTAATTTTCCCATCTTTTACGCCAATATCCGCCTTATATATTCCTGTGTAATCAAGAATAATGGCATTTGTTAGGACAAGGTCAACCGTATCCTTCCGTGTAGCCAGCGGGTGCTGTCCCATCCCGTCACGTATTACTTTTCCCCCACCAAACTTTACTTCATCTCCGTATATCGTGTAGTCTTTTTCTATCTCTAAAAAAAGTTCTGTATCTGCTAAGCGAATAGCGTCTCCAACTGTTGGGCCAAACATATCTGCATATTGATTTCTCGTCATCCGAAAACTCATTAATAAGCCTCCTTTCTCGCAATCTCTTATACCAAACCATTTGTTAGATTGTTTAAACCATAGACCTTTCTCTGCCCTGAAAAGGGAACAAGCCGCACTTCCTTTTCGTCTCCTGGTTCAAAGCGGACAGCAGTACCGGCTGGGATATTTAAATGCATTCCAACTGCCTCCTCTCTACTAAACTGCAAGGAATTATTTACTTCATAAAAGTGAAAATGAGAACCAACCTGAACGGGACGATCTCCTTTATTTAACACTTTTACTGTGATAGCATTTTTTCCTTCATTGCAAATAATTTCTTCCTTTTTCAAAACGTATTCACCAGGAATCATTGCACTTCTCCTTTATCGTATGGGATTATGAACGGTAACAAGCTTCGTTCCATCAGGAAAGGTTGCCTCTACCTGTATATCTGGGATCATTTCCGGGATGCCTTCCATTACATCCTCTCTTTTCAATATAGTTGCTCCATATTGCATCAGCTCTGCTACTGTTTTGCCGTCTCTCGCACCCTCTAAGACTTCATATGTAATAATGGCAATCGATTCTGGATAATTTAATTTCAAGCCTCTACCTTGCCGGCGACGGGCAAGATCTGCAGCAACTACAATCATTAATTTTTCCATTTCCCTAGATGTTAGTTTCATCTTAAACTTCCTTCCCGCCATAAAATAACTTAATTTTTTAAATTATCGAAAATTATTATATACTGTTTTCTACTAAAACGATTAAAATTCCTTCTACAAGTTTAGTAGAGGGAACGACTTTTACGAATAAATTTTGTTTATGGTCCTTAATTGAGAAAAACCCTTAACAAATGAAAATCACTGAATATGCAACAAAAATAACTTAAATTTCATACGAATGTTATCTACTTTTTACAAAAGGAAGCGAGAAATATGGTATATAAAAATTAAAATAATTATTATTAAGTTCTATCTTATCCTTGACAAAATAATTAGGTTTATATAATAATAAATGTTGAATTGTAATAATTATTATTTGCATAAGTTTGGATTATTCGTCTAAACTAGTAATAAATTTTATTCATAATAGGAGGAATTTAAAAGATGTCAATTATTGGAAGAGAAGTTGCACCATTTAAAGCTCAAGCATTTCAAAAAGGTGAATTTATTGAAGTAACAGAAGAAAACTTAAAAGGTAAATGGAGCATTTTCTGTTTCTACCCAGCTGATTTCACTTTCGTTTGCCCAACTGAACTAGAAGACTTACAAAATGAATATGCTACATTAAAAGACCTTGGTGTAGAAGTGTACTCTGTTTCTACAGACACTCATTTCACACATAAAGCATGGCATGATCATTCAGATGCTATCGGTAAAATCGAATACATCATGATTGGTGACCCAACACAAAAAATCTCTCGTGACTTTGAAATTCTAAACGAAGAAGCTGGTCTTGCAGATCGCGGAACGTTCATTATCGATCCAGATGGTAAAATCCAAGCTGTTGAAATCAACGCAGATGGCATCGGCCGTGACGCTAGCACACTTGTAAACAAAATTAAAGCTGCACAATATGTTCGCAACAATCCAGGTGAAGTTTGCCCAGCAAAATGGCAAGAAGGTAGCACAACACTTAAGCCAAGCCTAGACCTTGTTGGTAAAATTTAAGGGAGTGGCTCTATATGTTATTAGATAATGAGATAAAAGGGCAACTGAATCAATATCTGCAAATGATGGAAGGCGATGTGGTTCTTAAGGTTAGCGCGGGTTCTGATGATGTTTCCCGCGACATGCTAGCACTAGTTGATGAACTAGCTACCATGTCTTCATACATTAAAGTAGAAAATACCCAATTAGAGAGAACACCAAGCTTTAGTGTAAATCGTGTCGGTGAGGACACTGGAATCACTTTTGCCGGTATCCCTCTTGGTCATGAATTTACTTCCTTAGTATTGGCTTTACTTCAAGTAAGTGGTAGAGCTCCTAAAGTAGACCAAAAAGCAATCGATCAAATTAAAGCAATCAAAGGTGAATATCGCTTTGAATCTTACATTAGCTTAACTTGCCATAACTGTCCTGATGTTGTGCAAGCATTGAATGTGATGAGTCTATTAAACCCTGGCATCACACATACAATGATTGATGGGGCAGCTTTCAAAGAAGAAGTAGAAAGCAAGGATATCATGGCTGTCCCTACTGTTTTCCTTAATGGAGAATCATTCGGCAGTGGTCGTATGTCATTAGAAGAAATTTTAGCAAAAATGGGTAGCACAGCTGATGCTTCTGAATTTGCTGACAAAGATCCTTTTGATGTATTAGTAGTCGGTGGTGGTCCTGCTGGAGCAAGCGCTGCAATCTATGCTGCTCGTAAAGGAATTCGCACAGGTATTGTTGCAGAGCGCTTCGGTGGTCAAATTATGGACACTTTAGCTATCGAAAACTTCATTAGTGTGAAACAAACAGAAGGTCCAAAACTTGCTGCTAGTTTAGAAGAACATGTCAAAGAATATAACATTGATGTTATGAACCTTCAACGTGCTAAACGCCTAGAGAAAAAAGATTTAATAGAAATCGAGTTAGAAAATGGTGCGGTACTTAAAAGTAAATCTGTTATTCTATCAACTGGCGCTCGCTGGCGCAATGTTGGCGTACCTGGTGAAGCAGAATTTAAGAACAAAGGTGTAGCATATTGCCCACACTGTGATGGACCATTATTCACTGGAAAAGATGTTGCTGTAATTGGTGGCGGTAACTCAGGAATTGAAGCTGCTATTGACTTGGCAGGAATTGTGAAACACGTAACAGTGCTTGAATTCATGTCAGAATTAAAAGCTGACTCTGTTTTACAAGAGCGTCTTTATAGCCTACCAAATGTAACAGTTCTTAAAAATGTTCAAACAAAAGAAATTACTGGTACTGATAAAGTTGACGGTATTACTTATATTGAACGTGAAACAGGCGAAGAAAAACATGTCGAGCTTGCAGGTGTATTCGTTCAAATCGGTCTTGTTCCTAATACAGATTGGTTAGAAGGTACTGTTGAACGTAATAGAATGGGTGAAATTCTTGTTGATAAGCATGGCGCTACAAGCCTACCAGGTGTATTTGCAGCTGGAGATTGTACAGACAGTGCTTATAAGCAAATCATTATTTCTATGGGTTCAGGTGCAACTGCTTCTTTAGGTGCTTTTGATTATTTGATTCGTAATTAATAGATTTTGATAAGGAGCCTCCTTTTTTGGGAGGCTCCTTTTATTTTGTAAATTTTGATTAAGGTTGTGGATTGTTTTAGCAAATTTCTTTGCTGAGCTAGCTTTCTCTGTTACTTTCCTCCCTTTTTCCTAACAAAACGGTCTTTAATCAAACTCCACTCTCGCCTACAAACTGTTGATAAAAAACCCCTCAACAATTAAAAAAAACTGCCCTCTAAAGCAGGACAGCCTTTTTCTCTTTATAGCTCCAACTCCATCCACTCATCTGTTTCCTTAAAGCCGAACTTCTTATAAACAGGTCTACCAAGCTTTGAAGCGCCTAGCCACATTTTCGTAATGTTTAAGTTTTTGGCTTCGTCTACTAATTTTGTTAATAGACTTGTAGCAATTCCTTTTCCACGATAATCATTTTTCGTATACATATTGGTTACATAAGCTTTTTTTCCACTCTTATTAGTATAGGAAGGAGGAAAGTCATAATTAACAATTGCTCCTGTTGCTATGATCTCGTTTTGCTCCTCTACCTCTACTACCCATTGAATAAGAGTTCCTTCAGCTAATTTCTTCTGAAAGAAAGTTTTCAGCTCGTTATCAATATCTTTATCAGCTTTAATTCCTTCATCAACTAATTGAATTTTCCTCATTTCCACTAGCAAGTTGATATCGTCAACAGTCGCTTTGCGATATTTCATCCAATCTCTCTCTTTCCTATAAACGTTAATTTGTTATTATTTATCAGATTTTCCTTTAATAAGCTTTTTTTCCGAACCAAAAAGCATTGTTACACTAAGGCCTAATATAAAAGTAATCAAGCAGAATATAAGGGTTGTTATTCCTGTAACCATTCCTGGAAAAACAACGAAAAGGGAGCCAAGAATTAGCCCTATAATGATTGCATAAGTGATATGCGGAAAATGGGATAGTGAATATTTAATCCCTTTACTACTACCAATAAATCCGACTACTGCACCAAGTCCAATAACCAAGATTACTGGGATATTTAATGTAGATAATGCATTAATGGCTGTTGAATATACTCCAAGCAGCAGTAAAATAAACGAGCCACTAATTCCAGGAAGCAGCATTGCCATACTAGCAAGCCAGCCAGAGAAAAATAACCCAATGATCGATAATAAAGATAAAGAGGTTATTGGTTCAGTAGTCTTTTCTGGGTTTAAAAAAGCCATTGAAGCAATTAGAATAGCCGCTAATGCTAGAATAATATAATGTCGGGAACCAAAGTTTTTTTTCGGCTGTGCCTGCTTAAGCATAAGTGGAATGACACCAATGATTAATCCAATAAAAAAGAATTGTGTTGGCTCATGATAATTTTCCAATAAAAATTCAATCAATCTGCTTAACAATAAAAGAGCAGTACCCATTCCGACCGCTAACGGTATTAAAAAACCTAATTGCTCTTTCCAGCGTTTACTAAAAAAACCACTGATGGCATCTAGCAAACGATCATAAATACCCAAAATGACGGCAATTGTTCCACCACTCACACCTGGTATTAAATCACTAATTCCCATAATAAAGCCTCTATATAAATTCTTCCATTCCATTAATTCTTATTTCCTCCCTATCAATCCGCTCATAGATTTACACATTTTGAATAGTTTACAAACTATTTTCCAATTCTATCATACCATATTTTCTAGTATCTTATTTTTTTCTAAATAAAAAAATATACTATGCAATAAAAACAAAGAAATCATCCCCATATATATTAATCTCTTCAATAATTATCCAACAATACTTTACAAATTGACTAATTAATAGGTATAATCATTTTTATAGTTTTGAATGTTCTTTACATATACAATATTCAGAATTAACCAACATAAATAATAGGGGGAATACTTCATGAAGCGAAAAAATTGGTTATTACTTCTCACTTTCGCATTTGTGCTAAGTGTATTAGCAGCATGCTCTGGTGATAATACCAACGTTTCTACAGATGCAGACGACAATGAAAAAAATTCCGGCGAAAAGGTCCTTAACTTTTTAAATCCTGAGGCTATTCCATCAATGGATCCATCCTTAGCTACAGATGAATCTTCATTTATCTATTTAGGAGCTACTATGGAAGGTCTTTACCGCTTAGATAAAGATACACAACCATCACCTGGTATTGCTACAAAGCATTCCGTTAGTGAAGATGGTTTAACTTGGACTTTTACATTAAGAGAAGATGCTAAGTGGTCAAATGGAGAGCCAGTTACAGCAAATGACTTTGTTTACGCATGGCAACGTGCTGTCAATCCTGATACTGGATCAGAATATGGTCCATATATGATGAATGGCGTAATCAAAAATGCTTCTGCTATCAGCAGTGGTGAACTTGCTGTTGACCAACTAGGAGTAAAGGCTGATGGAGATTATACACTTGTTGTAGAATTAGAAAACCCAACTCCTTATTTTGAAACATTAACTACATTCGGCACATTCTTACCACTTAATCAAAAGTTTGTGGAGGAAAAAGGGGATAGCTTTGCAACAAGTTCTGAAAGCCTATTAGCAAACGGACCTTACACAATGTCCGATTGGGATAGCACAAGTAATTCATGGGTACTTGCAAAGAACGATAATTATTGGGATGCAAGCACAGTTCAAATGGATAAATTAACATTTGAAGTAGTAAAAGATCCACAAACAGCACTTAACTTATATGAAAAGGGATCTGTTGACCGTATGGATCTTACATCTGATTTAGTTGACCAATATTCAACAGATGAGAATTATGTGGTTTCAGCAGATACATTTGTCTACTTCCTTAAATTTAACCAAACAACATCTGAGGCTTTAGCAAACCAAAATATTCGTCTAGCTATTAGCCGCGCATTTGACAAAGAGGCTTTAGTTAACGAAATCTTAAATAACGGTTCTATCGTAGCGGATGGACTTGTTCCAACAGACTTCACTCCAATGCCAGAAACTGGAGAAGACTTCCGTGAAGTTAGCGGTGATCTTGTATCCTATGATTTAGAAGCAGCTAAAGAATACTGGGCAAAAGGTTTAAAAGAGTTAGGTACTGATAAAGTAGAGCTTGAGTTTTTAGCAGATGATGATGCGACAACAAAAACATTAATCCAATATGTTGCTAATCAGCTATCAACAAACTTAGAAGGACTAACAGTTAACATCAAACAAGTTCCAAAAGAGCAACGACTTGACTTAGATACTAATATGCAATATGAGCTTCAACTTTCTAGATGGGGTCCAGACTTCCTTGATCCATATACATTCATGAACCTGTGGATTACAGACGGAGGAAACAATAAAACTGGATATTCCAATAAAGAATATGATCAGTTAGTTAGCGATACTGCAACAAAATATGCAACAGATAATGTTGCTCGTTATGAAAATTTCCTAAAAGCAGAGAAATTATTATTTGAAGATGCACCAATTGCACCTGTTTACCAAGCATCTAGAGCACAACTAATTTCACCAAAAGTTCAAAACGTATTCGTAAATCCATTTGGAGCAACTTATGAGTATAAGTGGGCTGACGTAGCAGAATAAGAAAAAAGCTATTTAAAAAGTGGGAATATTACCGAAAAGGTAGATTCCCACTTTTTTTAAACTATTTTTTAAGTGCATACTTCCTCTTATTTATGCTTCTTTCATTATTCGTAAAAATTCCTCATAAGAGCTTGCTTTTAATATTTTATGAACGCCCGAATGATCCTCGATAAATTTCCCAAGGACATCATACATTTCTTGCAAGTCTTCCTGACTATTTCTTTTCACACATAGCAAGAAGACAATTTGCACCGGATTGTTATTCCAGTCAATGGGCTTTTCTAACGTGCAAACACATAAAAATGTTTTTTCTGTCTGCGGAGTAATTGGATGTGGGATTGCAACCAAATTCCCATAAGAGGTTGGGGCCACTTTTTCCCGTTCATATACTGCTTCTAAAAAGGCTTTACCCACAAAACCTTGCTCCATTAATTGTCCATGTAAAAAGGCTAATACTTCCTCTTTTGTATGAAATGCTTGCTTAAAGAAGACAAGATCTTGAAGGAAAAATGATTCCATTGGCTGATGATTACTATGCGTTAAAATAAATTTTTCAATTGCTTTTAAATCACTTTCCTTTAGAATCGCATTTACCTCTATCACAGGTACAGCAAAGCTTTCCTTGATTGGAATGGAGCTTACAATAAAATCAATCTCATTTAAATTATATTGATCAAGCATATAATATTCGGTTGTCCCAATCACTTCTAAGTTGCTTCCAAAATAAGATTTTAATCGGTAATAAATTAACTGTGCTGTTCCTAAGCCAGAAGCACAAACTACAAGACAGCGCTTTGGACCTGAATGTAATTTTTTTCTTTCCATTGCCGCACCGATATGCAAAGCTAAATAGCCAATCTCATTCTCATCCATTTCAATTTCTGTATACTCTTTAATTGCCAGTCCTGCAATAATTCCCGCCTCATAAGCAAGTGGATAATTGTTCTTAATCTCTTGCAACATCGGATTTCTAATATTCATGCCATACTTGATTCGATTAACAGCTGGCTTCAAATGCATGCTCATGCCAAAGATAAGCTCTTCATCCTTCGAAATCCCTAAATCGAGTTTTTCTTCCATCTTTGCCAAGACAAAATCAACTAGCTGAAGAATATCATCCTCAATCACATGATCAATATGACCTTTTTTCTGGGTAACTAGCTTTGTTCCAAGTAAGTGCATGGCAATATAGGCTATTTCTGCTTGCGGAAACTTAATTTGATATAGTTCCTCTACTTCTTTTGCAATTTCATTTGCCACATGATATTCCCTTTGTTGTTCAATCTCATCCATATCTGCATGGAATATCGCCACATAATGACCACTAATAATTCGTTTTCGAGCAATGACAATGTGAATGAATAAATTATTTATAGCAATATCAGAAAGGGTTATTTGGTACTTCTTTATTTGTCTTAAAATAATTTCTTGAATAGCTTCCATATTCTCGTCGTCAAAAATGGAAGGAAGCGGGCTGTCAATTGTATTGGTTGACTGTTTTTTTCGATCAAGTACATATTCTGATAAACAAAAACGAACCTTTATTTCATCCCCTACTGCCTTAAGTCCATAATTTGGTCTTGCCTCAAGTGTAATGTCATATTTTTGCAGAATCTCTTTCACATTTTTAATATCTTGTTGAATCGTAGACTTACTTACAAATAATTCATCTGCAAGATCATCCAATTTAAGATAATGGTCATTTAATAAAAAACGGATAATAATATAGGTAACCCTATCCTCAGGTGTTTTAGGAATACTAACATAAGACAGAGTGTTTTCTACAAAGATTGAATGTAAGTATTGTTGGAAGACAGGCTTATCCCAAATTTCTAATGTATAGCCTTTGGATATAACAGAGATTATTTTGGCACCATGATTGTTTAATAGCGCATCTAAATCTTTAATATCTTCTCTCGTTGTTCGAGCAGTAACATGATTAACAGTAGCTAAATATTCGCCTGTAACAGGTGTATCCGCTGCCAATAATTCACGTAAAACTTGTTTCATTCGGGAGCTTAACAAAATAAAGTCTCCTTCCTTTATAAATTTACATTAATACTATATAAATATAATTCCTTCCAGCTATTATAAAAAGGTAAGTTGCTTGTTATTCCCTTGTTATTTCATAGGAGCTTGGTCGCTCAATAATTTTTGAGGTATTATTCTATTCAAAAAACATTCTTACTCAAAAAGGTTCTGATCTTAATCCTTGATCAGAACCTATCCTTTATATCTTGAAAATATTTTATCAGAAATGATAAAGTGAACCTTCCATCAGTTAGGCTGACACGAACTGATGGTTAGTTAGTTGCGCCATTCAAACAATGGAACTCCCAACCAATCCCTCGAGTTCTCATTAGCAATAGACGAGATCTTTTGTCCATTATGTGATGGATAAGAAAATTCTTTAAAACCCATTATTTTTTGCTACATTTTTAAACCAGTGGGCACTTTTCTTTGGCGTTCTTTGTTGTGTCTTTATGTCTACTGAAATAAAACCATAGCGATTTTTATAGGCATTAGACCAAGACCAATTATCCATGAATGTCCATAGATGATATCCTTTTACATTGCAGCCTTCTTCTAAGGATTTATGCAACCATTGTAAATGGCCTTCAATGAATTCAATTCGATAGTCGTCTTGAATTTGTCCGTCTTTCAAGAAACGCTCTTCGTCTTGAACTCCCATGCCATTTTCAGAAATAAAGGACTCTACATTTCCGTAGTTTTCCTTTAAATTCACCATGATATCGTAAATTCCTTTTTCGTAAATTTCCCAGCCACGATAAGGGTTCATCTTTCTGCCTGGCATCTCATATGGATCAAAGAACCATTCTGGCATAAAAGGACTATATGGATTAGGTAAATGCTCTTTTGCTTTTACTCTGCGTGGCTGATAATAGTTAACACCAAGGATATCCACTGTATTTTCCTTTATTATTTCTAAGTCGCCTTGTTCTACATGTGGCATTTGTCCATGTTCACGTAGTATTTCTACCAATTCCTCTGGATACTCGCCGAGAACAGCAGGATCTAAGAAGCTTCTATTAAAGAATAAATCACAAATATTTGCCGCTTTTAAGTCGTACGGATTTTGGCTTCTTGGATAAGATGGAGTTAAATTCAAGACAATCCCAATTTTCGTGTCTTCGTCTTTATTCCAACCCCTGAAAGCTTGGACAGCTTTTGCATGTGCTAAAACTGTATGATAAGCAACTTGTGCTGCCTTTTTAAAGTCGACAATATTCGGATAGTGAAAATCGTACAAGTATCCACCTTCAACAGGAACAATCGGCTCATTGAATGTAAACCATTTTTTCACACGATCACCAAATAGTTGGAAAGCTTGCAAAGCATATGCTTGGTATGCATCCACTACTTCACGATTCTCCCAGCCACCGATATTCTGCATTTCTAATGGCATATCGAAATGATACAGGGTAACGAATGGCTCAATTCCATTAGCTAGAAGCTCATCAATTACATTATTATAAAAGCTCACTGCTTCTGGATTAACTTCTCCCCGTCCGTTTGGAATTAATCTAGACCACGAAATAGATAGGCGGAACGAATTATGTCCAATTTCCTTCATCAATTGAATATCTTCTTTATATTGATAATAAAAATTAGAAGTATTTCCAGGTCCTACATTATCAAAAAAGCGATTTGGCTCTGCCTCATACCAATGATCCCAAATGTTTTTTCCTTTTCCTGCTTCATTTGCTGCACCTTCAATTTGCGTTGCAGATGTGGCACTTCCCCACCAAAAACCTTCAGGAAATTTGTATTGAACAGTCATTTTTTGAAACCCCCAACTTATTTATTACGATAGATTTCTATTATCTCAGTAGCTAAATCGCGAACAGTAATAGCAGTCATTAAATGATCTTGAGAGTGAACTAAAATTACGTTCACACCTGCTCCATTTCCACTCGCCTCTTCTTGGAGTAATTTCGTTTGAAAACCATGCGCTTTTCCAAGTTCTGCACTTGACTCTTCTATTAACCGATCCGCCTCGTCAAAATTCCCCTCTTTTGCTTCTTGTATTGCTTCCATCGCACATGAACGACCATTTCCAGCAAAAAGAATAATTTGAAAAGCTATTTCTGTCATCTTGTTATCTGTTTCCATCCCTGTCACTCCATTCTCGAATACCAAAGGGGGTTTACACTTATACTTAACGAAGGTAAAACCCCTTTCCTTAAATTTAAATTTCTATTTTATACTTTTATTATCCTTGTTTTTCTGTTTCATAATAATTTTTATCTAATACTTTTAGGAATGGCCACCAAATCGCCATTACAACAAGTAAGTTAAAGATTTGAAGTGCTGCACCTCTCAAGTCATTACCTGTTGCTAAAAATCCACTAATACCAATTGGTGTTGTCCACGGAACAATGATTCCTGCAGGTTTTGGAACAATACCAGCTGACATTGTAAGATAAGTAATTACCGTTACAACTACTGGCGCTAATAGCCAAGGAATAAGAACTAATGGATTCATAATGATTGGTAATCCAAAGATAATTGGTTCATTTACGTTAAATATCCCTGCTGGACCACCTAGTTTACCAAGTTCTTTTGTTTGTCTGCTCTTACCGATTAAGAAGATAAGGATAACAACACCTAATGTCATTCCTGTACCACCCATACCAACTAAGAACGTGTCCATAAATTGCTTTGTAACAACGTTTGGAAGCTCTGTTCCTGCTTGGAAGGCACTGAAGTTTTGATCATTCAATGCATACCAAATTGGATCTAGGACAGAGTTCATAATAATCTGACCATGTAAACCGAAGAACCAGAATAATTGAATTAATAGTACAACTACGATTGTTGCTGGCAGACTACTACCTAAAGCAGTTAATGGCTCTTGAATAATGGTATAAATAAAGTTCTGTACTGTATCAAACGGTGTAAAGCTAAATAGAATACGAATGATTAAAAAGATTGTCAATGTTAATGTAATCGGAATCAATGCACTAAATGATCGAGATACAGAATCTGGAACACCAGGAGGCATTTTTATCGTCCAGTTTTTCTTCACAAAGAAGCGATATAGCTCTGCAGAAAGAAATGCAGTGAAAATTCCTAAGAACATCCCTTGTGCACCAAGAATAGCAGTCGGGATAACGCCTGTTACTTCCCCTAATTCTTGTGGGTTTAAGATAAGAAATGATGCTACCCCCACTACTGCACCATAAATCGCTTCAAGCCCATAATGTTGGGTCAATTTATATCCTATACCCATTATTACAAATAGCCCCATTATACTTAAAGTTGCAGCAGATGCCGGACCTAACGCATTTTGGTAAGCTGTATATGCTTCTGGACTAATCCATTTATCTAGGAAAGGAAAGTTCGCAATTACAACAAAAATTGAACCAAAAATGATTAGCGGCAAGGCAACCATAAAACCATCACGTAACGCTGCTAAATAACGATTGTTATTCAATTTTTCAGCAATTGGCAACAGAATATTTTCCAAAACCTCCATAAATTTATTCATAAGGTTTATCCTCTCTTCCTTAAATTAGTAAGTGTTTTCATTTTTAAAATAAATGATTACTTATTATTTTCGATTAATTCTAATGCTTTATTTAATACTGCTAATCCGTCGATACGTCCATAAGCAACCGGATCAATAACATCTAATGGAATACCAACTGTTTCAGCCGCAACAGCAAGCTTCTTTTTCAAAAAGCGCATTTGTGGACCAATTAAAAGTACATCTGCACGTTCCATATCTGTTTGCGCTTTATCTTGAGCAACAGCCCAAATTTCTGCTTCAATTCCTTTCTCTTTTGCAGCATCTTTCATTTTTGATACTAGTAAACTTGTAGACATACCTGATGAACAAGCTAATAGAATTCTTTTCATTTTAATGACCTCCAACATGATTTATTGTTAATGGAATTATTTAATATTTACTACACTTTTATCTTACAATGAAAACTCTTACAACTTAACATATTGTTTTTCCGTCTAAAGGAGGAAATTAAATGTTAGCACTTTCATTCATCCTTGTGTCTAAATTTCCGACATGCTAAAAAGGGAGCTTTCAAGAAGAATTTAAAAAGCTGGGCCATAGGTATTCCAACCAAATAAAAAAAACCAAACAATTTATACGGAAATGCTCATAAAATTCCGTATAATTGTTCGAGTTTTATAAATTTCAAGAAAGAAAATTAGTGAAATTAAATAGCTATTTGAAAGATTTTTCACCTTTTCCCGTTATATATTTTGATTTGTCTCAGACTTGCAGCTTTACTCTTTTTCTTCATAACGGAAATACTTAAAGTCTGCTGATATGTTTTGGCCGCTTGTATCTTGACATTGCATTCCTACAAATGCTCCTGTGAAGAAGCCTCCTCCGCGAATATAATCGTCCGATAATTTCTTAGATTCAAAATTAATATCTATTTTATGCCACTCTTCTTTATTAAAGGAATACGAATAGTAGTAGATTTCATTCTCGACAGTTACGCTTAAATATACATATTCCGCTTCACTTGGGACAATAATTTTCTCCTTTAGTGGCTGGGAGAACGAGAAGTTATCACAAACCGTTAAATCAAGGATGCGACCAAGATTTTCATCGTATGTTATTTGTAATGCTGTCCAATTTTCTGTGTTGTAGTAATTTACTAATCCGGCAGCCTGTTGTATATTTTCCGGTGTAAAAGCTACTGCTGTTTCTGCTTCAAATTGAAGACTTTGCCAGCGTCTAGCTACAAAAGACTGTGTAAAAGTGGATGTTAATGATTCCTGACCAAATAAGCGTAAATGATTAGGTCTTTCCGTTAAGGAACCTAATTGTTCTGTAAATGGAATACGTAATGTTTGAAAATTTATATTTAGCTTATCTTGAGTAAATTCATCCAATACTGGATAGGTGGAAGGAAACTTGGTTTCAGGAATCTTTGGTGCTTCTACCTCCAAGCTTCCTTCTTTTCCACCTACAACATATGGCCAGGCATCTCTCCATTCAAGCTTTTGAATAGCTGTTTCTCTGCCTAAAGGACAGTATCCTCTTTGTTGAATAATTGACGCATCATCTGGATGAATAGGGCGACCCGTTAAATGGGCTAAATACCATTCATCTGTATGTGTTTGGATAATAGACGCATGTCCACATTTTTGCAATGGATTTCTAGGGTCGTGCCAAGATGTTAAAATTGGATTATTTGGATGAACCTCATACGGACCCTCTATGTTTTTGGAACGCGCAATCGTTGCTGCATGCTCATACTCCGTTCCACCTTCTGCAGTTAACAAATAATAATATTCGCCAATATGATAAAGATGCGGTGCTTCTGTCAATTTAATATCCGTACCTTTAAAGATATTTTGAGGTTTATTGATTAACTTTTTCTGCTCTGTGCAATATTCCTGCATCACAATTCCACCAAATGGATGACGATCTATTCGTTGGTCCCAAAGCATATTTAACAAATACTTCTTTCCATCCGTATCATGGAACAAGGAGGCATCAAATCCAGAACTATTTAATTTTACTGGCTCTCCCCAATCACCATCAACCGTTTCAGAAGTAACCAAATAGTTATGACAATCCTTCCAAGCACCATCTATTACTTTTACATCTGTGTAAATAAGCCAAAACTTTCCGTCACTATAACTCAAGCAAGGTGCCCACACACCACCAGAGTTAGGATTTCCTTTCATATCTAATTGGGATACTCTTTGTAATGGGTGTGCAACTAATTCCCAATTAACTAAATCTTTAGAATGATGAATTTGTACTCCCGGAAACCATTCGAAAGTAGATACTGCAATATAATAGTCTTCACCAACTCTGCAAATGCTAGGGTCCGGATTGAATCCTTTCAGTACTGGGTTGATAATCTTCATCTTAATTTCCTCCTTCGCGGTCCTTTTTAATCAGTTAGTTTGTTCGTCATATTAACTACGTTAACTCTTTTTGAAAGCGTTGTCAATCATATCGTAAAAATTACATGCATTTTCGTTTAGTATAACTAGGAAATGTCCACAGATGATTTGTTACATATAAGCTCCAGAAGTCTATTTACCTATTAGACAGAAAAAAAAA
Organism: Niallia sp. Sow4_A1; assembly: GCF_052116745.1. Classification (NCBI taxonomy): domain Bacteria; kingdom Bacillati; phylum Bacillota; class Bacilli; order Caryophanales; family Bacillaceae; genus Niallia; species Niallia sp. Sow4_A1. The sequence continues at coordinate 73,023 of NZ_JBQKKM010000018.1, forward strand.
GAACTCCCATCTAAGATGAAAGTCCTTTTGTATATGATATTTAGTTCAAACAATTAGTAAAACAGAGGATTCTTTCATTATCAACCGAGCAATAAATGATAGTGACTTTAAAGGATGTGCTTAAAAAAATTTTTTTCTCCCATATTACTAGCTTCTCTTTCCAATCAACTATTAGTTATAAATTGGTTTTTTCTCACTTAAACGAAGTGTCTGTGCAGTTAATGTATGAACTTCATGCAGAAGCTTAGGGTTTTCCTTTAATGGTATTCCATATGATGGAATCATTTCTTTTAATTTTGATTCCCATTCTGGTATTTGCTCTGGAAAACATTTTCGAATAACTTCAAGCATGACATGAACAGCAGTAGAAGCTCCAGGTGAAGCTCCAAGCAATGCTGCTATCGAACCATCAGCAGCAGTCACAACCTCTGTACCAAATTGAAGTGTTCCTTTGCCCCCAGCCTCTGTATCTTTGATTACCTGCACACGTTGACCTGCTACAATAAGATCCCAATCATCTGCTTTAGCATTCGGAATAAATTCCCGTAACTCTTCTATGCGCTTCTCTTTGGATAACATGAGCTGCTGAATTAAATAGCTTGTTAAAGACATATTTTTGGCACCTGCTGCCAACATGGTAAACAAGTTATCTGGTTTGACGGATGAAATTAAGTCAAACATCGAGCCTGTTTTTAAAAATTTGGGCGAGAACCCTGCAAATGGACCAAATAGTAAAGATTTTTTATTGTCGATAAAACGGGTATCCAGATGAGGAACAGACATTGGTGGAGCCCCAACTTTTGCTTTCCCATATACTTTTGCATGATGCTTGGCAACAATATCTGGATTGTTGCACACTAAAAATATTCCACTTACCGGGAATCCGCCCATATGCTTCCCTTCAGGAATGCCAGATTTCTGCAGTAAATGTAGACTACCTCCACCGCCGCCGACAAAGACGAACTTGGCAGAATGAGTTTCAGTGATGCCACTATCTAGATTTTGCACCTTCACTTCCCAATGGCCATCTGCTGTTCGTTTTAAATCATTCACACTATGCTTGTAGTGAATTCCAACATCTTTTTTTGCTAAATTGGCAAACAACAGTCGCGTTAAAGCGCCAAAATTCACATCTGTGCCTGAATCCATCTTAGTTGCTGCTATCGGCTCCTTATAATCACGGTTTTGCATTATTAGAGGGATCCACTCTTTCAGTTTTTCCGGATCCTTTGAAAATTCCATTCCTTCAAACAGCGGATTTCTCACCATTGCCTCAAAACGCTTTTGTAAAAAATCCACATTCTTTTCCCCTAATACTAGACTCATATGTGGCAATGGCATAATAAAGTCTTCTGGATTATGTAGTACTTGATTGTTTACAAGATAAGACCAAAATTGCAAGGAAACTTGAAACTGTTCGTTGATTTCTAACGCCTTCTTAATGTCTACTGAGCCATCTGGTTTTTCCACTGTGTAGTTTAGCTCACATAGTGCTGCATGCCCCGTTCCCGCATTATTCCATTCATTGGAGCTTTCCTCTCCTGCACTTGCTAATTTTTCAAACACTGTAATTTGCAGATTAGGGTCTAATTCTTTTAAAAGCATCCCTAACGTTGCACTCATAATCCCGGCACCAATTAAAATAACGTCTGTTTTCGTTTCTTGTCTGCTCATTTTAACCTTCCTTATACTTTTAGATTTTCAGAAAAATGTAAGCGTTCCCTTTTTGGCGCGATTAAACTGATACATTTTTTCTGTCTCAAGCATTTACCTGGTTAAAGCCTCATTTATTTTCAAAAAATTTTAAATAGTTTCCTTTTATTATACGATAGTTATTCCTTTTTTAAAAGTCAGAAATGAACAAGAATTGTCCAAACAAAAGAAGCCTTACCCTAAGAAAAACTGGGATAAGGCATTGATATGCTATTTATCAATAAAATATGCTTCCAAGAACCTTGCATTTAAAAGGCAGGGATCGCTGTTTCAGCATAATTTTCTTCTAAGAATTTACGAACCTCTGGGCTCGTCATAGCTTCTGCTAGCTTTTGAATTGGTTCCCAATCCGCATTATCCTTACGAGCTACTAACGTAATCGCAAAGTCATTCTCTACACCTTCAGTTAGCAATGCATCGCTTTTTGGTGTTAAGCCAAGCGGTGATGCATAAGCTGGTGTCATTACAACTAAATCAGCGTCATCATACATTCTAGCAAGCATTAATAAATCTACTTCTTCAAACTTTAAATTTTTCGGATTTTCTACAATATCTGCTTTTGTATAATAAGATCCCGTTTTCTCTTTTAATGTAATTACATCATGTTGAGCCAGCAATGCTAAGGAACGGTCAATATTGGATACATCATTTGCAATCGCAACTACCGCTCCATCTGGTACTTTATCCATGGAATCATATTCCTTTGAATACACACCATAGTTTGCAAAATAGATTTCTTTAACAGGAACTAGCTCTGCATCATTACTACGGTTAAATTCCTCCATATATGGAACATGTTGAAAAAAGTTTGCATCTACTTCTCCAGCTGCAAGAGCAGTATTTGGTTGCACGTTATCACTCAATACAACCATATCAAGGTTGATACCTTCTTCTGCTAATGTTGGCTTTACAAGTTCAAGAATTTCAGTCATTGGAGGAATTAAGGAAGCAACTTTTAATGTTACTTCTTCTTTTTCTGTATTCTGTGCATCCTTTTTATCTGACTCATTTTCTTTCCCACAAGCTGCCAACACGAATATACCTATCATCATTAAAAATAATATTTTTTTCATTTTTTTCTCCTGTCATTACCTTTTATCAATCACTTTTGCTACTGCTGTACCAGTAAATTGTATAAGCTGTACAAAAACAACCATTATAATAATCATATAAATCATTAAGTCTGTTTTAAACTGCTGATATCCATAGCGAATGGCAAAATCCCCAATACCTCCGCCCCCGACAACTCCCATAATTGTCGAATAAGAAATAAAGCTAATAATCGATGTTGTTAATCCTAATACAAGTCCTGAACGAGCTTCTACATAAAGAAATTTAAAGATGGCTTCCTTTACAGATGCCCCCATCGAAATGGCTGCCTCTATAACACCCTTTGGTACTTCCAAAAGGGATTGCTCCACTAAACGAGAATAATGAGCGATTGCTATGATGGATAATGGAACAGTTGCAGCAGCTGTTCCAATGGCTGTTCCAATAATTATTCTTGTAAACGGAATAAGGAAGACAACCAATAATAAAAATGGAAACGAGCGAATAATATTTACTATTAAATTCAGCGTAGAAAAAACAAAAGGATTCTCCAACATTTTGCCCTTTCTAGTTAAGAAAAGCAAGGTACCAACTGGAAGACCTATTATAATGGCTGCTAAAATAGATATACCAACCATTACAAAGGTTTGTCCAATTGATTGCCAAATTTCCATTCTATATTGAATCAATATCTCAGGCATGGTCTAGCTCACCATCCTTTTTCAGCTGCTCTACCAAGCGTTTTGAAGTATTATTGATTTGCTGTATTCCTTTTGGTTCAATTGCCACTGTATCATAAATTTCACCGTCTTCAATGACCGTCACTCGATTGCATATACTTTTAATTACTTCCATCTCATGGCTGACGATTACAATCGTTACGCCTAGCCGTTTATTTACATCCTCTAATACACGTAAAATTTCAGCTGTCGTTTTCGGGTCAAGTGAAGAGGTTGGTTCATCACATAACAAAACTTGCGGATTATTGGCAATGGCTCTTGCAATGGCTACACGCTGCTTTTGACCACCACTTAACTGGGCAGGATACTTCTCCATTAAGCTTTCTAATCCAACAAATTGAAGACACTCTATAACGCGACTTCTTCGTTCTCTCCTCGGAAAACGTGCAAGTTCTAAAGACACTAAAACATTTTCATAAACCGTCTTATTAGCAACAAGATTGAAATGCTGAAAAATCATTCCAATAGATTGACGAGCTTTACGAAGATCTTTATAGCTCAAGCTAGTCAGATTTCGCCCATCCACTTCTATTTCTCCTGTATCTGGAACCTCTAATAAATTCATTAGACGAAGTAATGTCGATTTACCAGCACCACTCGCACCAATTATCCCAAAGATTTCTCCTTTATGTATCGCTAAACTAATAGACTTAATGACCTGGTAATTCGCATAACTTTTACTGACATTATGCAATTGAATCATCTAAAAAAACCCCCTTTATCATTTGAAGGGTAATTACAACCTTTTCATTATAGCGAAATATTGGTAGGTTGTCATTTTGGATGCCCAAATAGATTAACAGACGTGGCCATGGTCCTCTACAAGGTTAACAGATTTGTTCCCAAATAAAGTGCCATTCCCCAAATGATTATGGCAGATAGCTGATTCATGCGCTTTAAAACGATCCCATGGGTATCAATTTGCCCAAGCTTTCGACCTAGCAAAACTAAAAAACAAAACCATATCCATGAAACACTCATGCAAGCAACCGCAAAAATAATTTTTTCTTCACCACTATAAGCAAGAGAGCTTGTACCGATGACTCCAATCGTATCCAGAATTGCATGTGGATTTAATAAAGAAACGGAGGCGGCGAACGTAATTTGTCGACGTGGAGAAAACCGTATTTTTTCTTGTTTAATTCCCACTTCCGCAGCACTCTTCCACATAGCCCATCCCATATATACTAAGAAAAAGAATCCAATAAAAAACAAAAATGCTTTTACCCATGCAAAGGTAAATACCACCACAGAGACACCAGCAACAGCTAAATAGATTAGTAAACTGTCACAGATACTAGCTGTTATGATTGCCGGTAACGCATATGTGAATTTTTTATGTGTTGCTCCTTGATTAAACAAAAATATATTTTGAACGCCTAAAGGTAGTATTAACCCAAATGCCAATATCATTCCATGTAATAATGCTTCCATCCTTATTCCCCCTCTTCTTCCTACAGAATAGCGAAGAAGAGGCGTTCTGTCTCCATCCAATTGGATGGTCATTAACCCAACCATTTTGATAAAATAAGAGAAAATAAAGATAGGAGTATACTCATGGCAGAAATTGAATGGAAACCACAAAAAAGCTCAACCGTTTCTTTACACCAGCAAATAACTTCCTTTATGAAAAAGAAAATAACGCATGGAGAATGGACAATTGGTATGAAGCTCCCCTCTCAACGGAATTTAGCCAAGCAATTCCAAGTTAACCGAAGCACCATTATAACAGCCCTAGAGGAACTAGCTGCTGATGGGTTAATTGAAGCAAAGGTGGGGAGCGGAACAAAGGTAATAAATAATACGTGGAGCTTGCTTGCATCTACTCCTCCGCCAGATTGGATTAGTTATGTAAAATCAGGCATACATCAACCAAACATTTCTATCATCCAAGAAATTAATCAAGCAGAAGCAAATCCAAGTATTATTAGGTTGGGAACAGGTGAGCTTTCTCCAGAATTGCTACCTAAAGAACGCATGGAACAAACCTTTCAATCTAGCGGAAAATTAAATCTCTCTCTTGGATATACAGAACCGAAGGGAAGCTTAGCTTTACGCCAAACAGTAAGTGCCTATTTGAAGACGAAAGGAATTATAACTTCCTCTGAATCCATTTTAATCGTTTCAGGAGGACTTCAAGCATTGCAATTACTTTCTATTGGGCTATTAAAAAGAGGGTCTACTATCTTTCACGAAGCCCCCTCCTATTTAAATTCTATTCATGTATTTCAATCTGCGGGAATGAACTTAATAGGACTTCCTCTTGATGAAGAAGGGTTAGCGTACGATGCTATTGGACGAATTAAGAGTAAGACCCAGCAAAAATCAGCATTACTATATACCATCCCTAATTTTCACAATCCAACAGGTACATTAATGTCTGAAAAGAGGCGAGCTGACTTAATAGCAGTTTGCCAAAAAGAATCGATTCCTATTATTGAAGATGATGTGTACGGAGATTTATGGCTGGACAGCCCTCCGCCTAGGCCTTTAAAAGCAATCGATACGCAAGGAAATGTTCTTTACATTGGCAGTATCTCCAAATCCTTAAGTCCTGGACTGAGAATTGGTTGGATTGTAGGACCAGAACCAGTCATAGAGCATTTAGCCGATATAAAAATGCAGACAGATTATGGTTCCAGCACCTTATCTCAGTCTGTTGTAGAAAGCTGGCTGCATCATGGCTTATATGAGGATTTTCTAAAGGAAGTAAAAGCTGAGCTCAGGTATAGAAGAGATTTTACAATGGGATTATTAAAGAAATATTTTTCAGATATTGCAACATGGCTCTCTCCTAAAGGCGGGTTCTATATATGGCTAAAACTAAAGCCAAGCATCTCTACACGAAAGCTATTTGACTTAGCACTTCGTGAAGGAATTCTTATCAATCCAGGAATCATTTATGATAAAACAGATGATCAGCATCTGCGCATATCCTATTCATATGCTACATTGGATGAATTAGAAAGAGGATTGATAATCTTAGCACAGGTAATTAAAATACAAGCAAAAGGACAGTTCTACTGATGATGTCCTCAGTAGCGCCGTCCTTCTGCGGTCTGAAAAAATTCTTGCAAATATGCGGTATTGTCTATATTCCTATTGCATTCGCTGCTATCTGTACAAATAAAATTTCCAATAGCCTTGTAATAATCTGCATTTTTTGGTTTTTTGTCTTTGGTAATCGTTGAAAAATAAGCAACTTCTCCAAAGCTATTGCAGAAAGAGCAAATATTTTTTTTATTAGTTGCTGTCATTTTCCCCTCCATTCCTACTAATTGTCCTTCTAAATCATAAATAATAAATTTTCTATTAGACTTTCCATCCGTCCAGCTTAAATAGGTTAGTTTATGGTGATCGATTGTTGTTAAATCAGGTAATTTTAATTTCTTTTGCTTTGGAAATAATTTTTTTAGTTGTTGTTCCGTCAGTTTCGGAAATGGCAATACATATGCAGTAAGTCCCTCGATGTATTGATCGTATTCATTCTTTGTTTTCCATTTGGAAATATCCAATAACGCTTGCTGTTCACTTGATGCTTGAGGAAAAAGTTCTAAAACTTTCGCATGAGCTAATTCTATTACGGCAACTAACACTGTTTTAGGTAAGCTTTTATTCATACTATCCTTAATAATGGCGATCTGTTTTTTAATAAAATTCAGTTGTTCATTTTTGATAAATGGTTCTGTCATTGCATTCTCTCCTATTATTTTGTTGTGTCCTGTCTTTCTATTTTAGTAAAACTCACTCCCTTTCTAAAATGGAAAAGATGATTGAGAAACAATTTTTACATAAAAAACACTGATGAGAGGTCACCAGTGCTAGTCTTTCTTTTTATGTGAGTACACGATTTTCTTAATTGTTTCCGTGGAGAGATGATATTCTATTGCCAATGCCTGAATAGTGCTTCCATTAGCAAAAGCTGCTTTTATTGCATTGTTTCGGCCATCTAGCATTTTTCTTCCACCACTTGAAGTTCCCCACTTCTTATACGCATTTTCTTGTTTCGGAATATACAAGGTCTCACCTTGAACATATTTTTGAATTTCTACAACAAGCTTTTCAGGTAAAACATTCGTTGCATTTGTATACTTCAATTTTGCCCGCTCCCTTATTTTTATTTTTTTCTAAAATAAGGTGCAAAGCCAAAATATTAGTTAGCGATAAAAATTACTTGTTTCGCCCCATGCAAAGTATCGCCTTTCTAATAATAGGCTTTGCATGAGTGGAAGTAGTATCAGACAATCGTATGTGATTCTCCAACTGTAAGCACCCCCTTTTACATTATTATAGCTAAATTTAATAAGTGTTTACATTCAAAGTTTAAGACTGCTTTCGTATCAAACAGCCAAATTTAAAGAATGGCCTCTGCTAATAAGGTATATGACTGCATTTTGTCCTCAAAGTCATAAATATTGGTGATTATCATAAATTCCTCTGTTTGATAGACTTCACTTAAATGCAAAATCTCGTCTTTTACCTTTTTGGGCGTCCCAATTATCGCTCGTTTTCGATTTTTTCTTATAATTGCTTGGTCTTCTTCTGATAGCTGAATCCCTTTTGCCTCTTCTTTTGAAAGAATAAAAGTGTCTTCGCCTTTTTCAATTGCTAGCAGCCAAAGATCTTGGCTAACTGCCATTTCTTCTGCTTCTTCCTGTGTTGGTGCACAAACAACAAATACACATACATTTGCTTGTGGGTTTCTAAGAATGCTAGACGGCTGGAAGTTCTCCCGATAATGTTTCATCGCAATGCTGCCACTGATTGGATTTATAAAGTGCCCATAAGTAAAAGCAGCTCCCTTTTCTGCGGCTAATCTAGCTCCCCGCTGCGAGACACCTAGCATCCAAATTTCTGGTCGAGTTTCAATGGATGGATACGCTTGGACCTCTTGATTAGATTGCGTATTGGCTATATATTCTTGAAGTGCCGTAACCTGACGCGGGAATTCATTTAAGCTTTTTCTCATTCCATCTGTTAAAGCTAGCCGAGTAGGCGCAGATCCACCTGGTGAACGTCCAATCCCTAAATCCATTCTGTTCGGATACAATGCTTCTAACACCTTAAAGTCTTCCGCAATTTTAAAAGGACTATATTGTGGAAGCAAAACGCCACCAGAGCCTACACGTATCTTATTTGTCTGTGCGGCAATAGTCGAGATAAGAACCTCTGGGGAAGTCCCAGCAATTCCATTGGAGTTATGATGTTCAGCAACCCAAAAACGAGTGTAGCCAAGCTCCTCTGTTCGTTTTGCCAATTTAATTGTATTTTGAAGTGCAAACCCTGCATTTAAATTCTTACTAATAACAGATTGATCCAGTACACTCAATTTCATTTGAATGACCTTCTTTCCTTACGTTTTAAAAAATATTACCATATTTCCTTTGCAATAAGCTCATAAGACTTCTTTCTACTTTCATAGCTATTCGTAATAGTCACAATCATCATTTCGTCTGCATTGTACGCTGATTGCAGCTCAACCAATTCCTTTTTAACCTCTTTTGGATTTCCAATAATCATCTTTTGACGCATTTCTTTCATTCTTTCTTGTTCCTCACTCGTAAAAGAATAATTTTTTGCTTCTTCTATAGTGGGAATGCCTTTATTTTTTTTCCCTTTATCCGTTTGGATTTTCGATAGGAACCAGCTTAAAGCCAGCTCTTCAGCCTGTTCTGTTGTTTCCGCGCAAATAATCGATATCGTTACAATCACTTGAGGTTCCTGAATGCCACCATTTTGTCTAAATGAGCTTCTATATGTATTCACAATCTCGATTCCATCTCTATCGCTCATAAAATGTCCAAATGCATAGGCTGTCCCATGCTCTGCCGCTTGTATAGCACTTTTTTCACTCGTTCCGAGAATCCATGGAACAGGAGCCACATCAGGAAAAGGGTGTGCTGTTATTTTGGAGAACATCTGATCTGCTGGGTAGTTATTATATAAAAAATGTAGAAGCTCTTTAATGGAGTTAGGCATATTCCGAACATTTTCTAAAAAATTCCCAGAGAGAGCAATCGAAGCTTCGGCAGATCCTCCTGGCGCTCTCCCTATTCCTAGATCGATTCGATTTGGAAATAATGTCGCTAGCATATTAAATGTTTCCGCTACTTTATACGGTTTATAGTGTGGTAATAATATGGCTCCAGCACCAATTCTTATCTTTTCTGTATTGGCACCAATATACCCAAGCATTACTTCTGGAGCAGAACTAGCAAGGCCGGGAAAATCATGATGTTCCGCAATCCAATATCTTGTATATCCTAGTTTTTCTCCACATTGGGCAAGCTTCATTGATTCTATAAGTGCATCTTGAGAGGTTTTCCCAGATAAAACAGGTGCTTGATCTAAAATACTTAATTTCATATAGAGAACCTCCCTTTCCGTGTATATATAAGAAAAAACAGATCTCTAAATCCGATAAAGATGATCTGTTTTGCTAATTCCCTTCTGAATTTATTCCACTTCCACTAATTCCAAAAAGAAATCACTAATGCTGTTTTCATCGGAGAAATTGGTATAGGAAGTGGAATACTTGTTGATCTTCCCTCTAAATTTCACTTGCTCATTAGGGATATTTACATCAAATACATTTTCGTATAAAAACTTCGTAACTACGTGGTATTCTTCCCCTCCTCTTACTTTAAATTCAAAGCTTAGCCTTGTTAACAGCTTCTCAGAATCGGTACTTTTTACCTTTTCCTCTTTATAATTGGAAACAGATAATGCAAAGTCATTTAAGAAAACTTTATTTACCATCTTAATCGCTCCTTATTTGGAAAATAGAAGCAGAGGTCGGGTTAATCTACCTCATTAGAACCTTACCTCCGCTTCCCAATTTTCACGGTTATTTCTGTTCCTTTTCCCATCTCACTTTGTACCTGGATTTCTCCTTCATGTAAATCAATGATTTTTTTTACAATGGAAAGACCGAGACCATTTCCCCCCATGTTCCGATTTCTTGATTTATCTGCTTTATAAAAACGCTCAAATATATGCATGAGTGCATCTTGGTCCATTCCGATTCCTGTATCTCTTATTTTAACAGTAATAATCCCATTCTCCGATTTAAATGCCTCAACTGTTATAGTACCTCCTTCTGGCGTGAATTTTATACTATTATGAAGTAAATTAATCCATACTTGATCAAGCATTTCCTCATCTGCAGTAATCGTTGCATCTGGTAGAACGATATCCATATTAATTTCTTTTTCTGACCATTGGGGCTCATTGGCAAGAATAATCCGGCGGAGTTGATAATCTAAACGGTATTCTTTTAGATCCAAAGGCAAATGTTCCGCTTCTAAAGAAGTAAGCTTTAATAGACTTTCACTTAATTTAGACAAACGGATGCTTTCCATTTCAATAATGCTTAAATAGTGTTTGCGTTCTACTGAACTTAAATCATCATTTTTCAAGGCATGGGCAAAACCACTTATAGAAGTTAAGGGTGACTGGATTTCATGGGATACATTGGAGATAAATTCCTGACGCAGCTCTTCCATTTCCCCTAATTTTTCTGCCATGTGACTTATATTTGTTACGATTTGATAATAAGGATGATCATTGTCTCCTTCACGGAACTGATTTTTATAATAAGAAAGATCAATATTAAAATTTCCTTCAGCTATCATCTTTATTGCCTGAATGATTGGATACAAGTGTTTGTCTTGTTTTGATCTTACCCATGGGATTTTTGTGATAATCGATATTAAGCAGCCAAAAAAGAAAAATCCCACTAAAGAATTCATTAATTGCCTAATGAAATCTCGGGGCGTTATTTGGATTACATCATAAAACCATGCTGTTAGCCCATAGGCTAGTGACCAGCATAATAGTAAAAACAGAATGATTGCAAGGAAACCAGCTGTTCGTTTTATGAATTTTGCTACCTTTCTCTTCACTGTCTTACCTCCAAACGATAACCAAGACCACGAATTGTCGTTATCTTAAAGGGACATTCCTCTTCAGGGAACCGCTGGCGCAATCGATTTATATGAACATCAACTGTTCGTTCATCCCCTTCATAATCAAAGCCCCAAATATCTTCAATTAATTGTTCCCTTGAAAAAGTTTTCTTTTGATGGGTTGCAAGTTTAAATAATAATTCAAATTCCTTTAATGGCAGGGTAATCTCCTCCTTGCCAATCGACACTTTATACGAGTCCCGATCGATCATGACATTGCCAATTTCCAAACGATTCGAAAGGGAGATTTGATAGCGTTTAAGTAAAGCTTTTACTCTTGCAACTAACTCAGCTGGAGCAAAGGGCTTTACTAAATAATCGTCTGCTCCAAGGTCAAAACCCTTCACTTTTTGCGTAGTCTCTCCTTTTGCAGTCAGCATTAAGATTGGCAATGTATCTGTATAATAAGTCCGTACTTCCCGGCAAAATGTCCATCCATCCATATTCGGCATCATAATATCAAGTATAATTAAATCAATTTTATCCTGTTCGAGTAAAGACAGACCCATTTCTCCATCTCCTGCTTCTACACTAGACAAGCCTTCCTTTGTTAAAATAACATGAATTAATTCTCTAATATGTGGGTCATCATCTACTATCAGTATTTTTGCCATATTATCATTCCTTTTAAAGAAATAAGGAGAACCGCCAAATTATTGACCGTTCTTCTTTAATTATTCTATTATTTTATCTAAAACTCATGCACGACGCATATAAGCACGTACAGTCATTGGAGCAAAGATAGCTACTATTACCGCCGCTCCAATAATGGAGATGGTGAAATCCCAGCCAATTGTCCCTGTGTTCGTTAAATCCCTTACTGCTGTAACCAAGTGAGAGATTGGATTAATCTTTACAAACAATTGAAGAAAATGAGGAATGGTATCAGCTGGAACAAAGGCATTGGAAAGAAACGTCAACGGAAATAACACAATCATGGAAATTCCTTGTACACTAGAAGCCGTTCGCGAAATAACGCCTAAGAAAGCAAAAATCCAGCTAATTGCCCATGAACAAACAATCACAAGAAGTCCTGCTAAGATAACAAAACCGATACCAGCTTCTGGTCGATATCCCATTATATATCCCATTGTAAACGTAAGGGTTGTGGCAATCGTATAACGAATCGTATCAGCAAGCAATGCTCCCGCCAAAGGCGCAATTCTGGCAATCGGCAGAGACTTAAATCGATCGAATACCCCTTTATCCATGTCCTCCCTCAGCTGAACTCCTGTCACAACAGATGTTGTAATAACCGTTTGAACGAGAATACCGGGAATAATGACCGGCAAATAGTTTTGTACATTGCCAGAAATCGCCCCTCCAAAAATATACGTAAACATAAGTGTAAAAAGAATCGGCTGTAAAGTTACATCAAATAACTGCTCAGGCGTACGCTTTATCTTAAGTAAACCTCTGTAGGCCATTGTTAATGAATTTCTAACCGCCTGACGAAAACTTGAGTTTCCCCGAAGCTTTCTTTCACGAATTGGTTTCATTGTAGTATTACTCATGCTAATTCCTCCAATTTACTAGCTTTATTTGCAGTATTTTCTTTTGAACCAGTGATAGTAAGAAAAACCTCATCTAATGTTGGTTTTTGTACGCTAAGCTCAGCTAATGAAATACCAGCCTCTTTTAACGTAATAAGTAAATCTGTTACTTTATCAGCATCTGCCATAGGGGATGTAATTTTTCCGCCTTCTGCTGATACAGCTGATTGGACCTTAAGCACACGCTCCACGATTAAGCGAGCCTCCTGCATATATTGCTCATCTTGAATACTTAAATGTAAGGACGATGTACCAATAGATTCCTTCAGATTATTAACAGTTCCTTCTGCAACCACTTTACCATGGTCAATGACCGCAACTCGATCAGCAAGTTCATCTGCCTCTTGCAAGTATTGTGTGGTCAGTAATACGGTTGATCCTCCCTTTACTAATTTCCGGATTGTCTCCCACATTTGATTGCGTGTTCGTGGATCGAGTCCAGTAGTTGGTTCGTCTAAAAAGATAAGCGGGGGTTGTGCAATAAGACTCGCAGCTAAATCAAGTCGTCTTCGCATTCCACCTGAGAAATTTTTCAATGGACGTTTGGCTGCCTCCGTTAGGCCAAACTCTTCTAGTAATTCCATCGCTTTACGCTTTGATTCTGCACGTCCTAAACCTAATAGACGAGAAAAAATAATTAAATTTTCTGTCGCGCTTAGTGACTCATCAACAGAAGCATACTGACCTGTTACACCAATCAATTGGCGAACTTGCTGTGGCTCCTTTCCTATATCGTAGCCAAAGATCTTTGCAGAACCTGCATCTGCCTTTAGCAACGTTGCGAGCATTCGAATTGTAGTTGTTTTTCCCGCACCATTAGGACCAAGCACACCATAAATAGAACCTGTGCGAACCTGTAAATCCACTCCATCAACAGCACGGTTATCACCAAATACCTTTACGAGCCCATTGGCTTCCACAGCCCATTCCCTGCTATCTATAAGCTTTTTATTATTAGTCATCTGATTCAAAGTAAATCCTCCTCTATTCATCTTATGAAGTGATAATAAATTACAAATATGAACTAAATATGAACTGGAATGCAGAGGACGTGTTGAAGCAATGAAAGAAGCCTTTTTTTGAATAAAAAAAGGAGAAGGCATAGTGGAAAGGTGACATCAGAATCGTTATGTTAACTGTAAAAATTTATAAGAGCTTACACGCGGCTCAGAGCCCGTTCCAGTGTGATATAGAAGCAAATACTGCATCTAGTCGCTACTCCAGTAATCTGTAAATCTAAATATTTCAGTGTTCCCTAAAGGTAATCGAAATAAATAGTGTAAAATATGGATTAGTGGTCGAAATAAGAATAGAAATTCCATATGGAAACAAGGTGAGAATATGAATATAAATAGAACAATATTAGTAATAATCCTATCTATTTTAATGACAGTCTTAAATTTAACGTTTTTTAAACAAAAGCAAATAATATGAATAGGAATTATTATAGTGTTTTTACTTTTACTATGGACAATGAGGAGTCGAACAATTGAGCTAACTAAGCAAAGTCAGATCCTCAAAGAATCTCTAAAAAAGCGCGAGGAAAGAGAGAAAGAATTATCGAATACTATTCAAGACTATGTGCGGTTACTTCATTCACTAGAAGGCTCTATTTATTCTGTTGATATTCAAAATGGACTAATAAATTTCTCAAAGGATTTAGAAAAGATTTTCGGAAAAACTATTAACAATGAGCTAAAGTATCCCTTTGATTATAAACAATATGTTCACCCTGAAGAATTTACAAAAATCTTAGAATTTGAACATAAAGTGTTGAAAGGACATCCTAGTAAGGTCGAATATCGGGTCATTCAAGACGAGAGCCATGTAAAATGGGTCGTTCAAAAAGCTATTCCTATTATCGATAAAAACGGTACTGTTTCAAAAATAAATGGTCATTTAATAGATATAACAGACAGAAAGACGCTAGAATTGAACCTCAAACAAATGGCGTATCTTGATGACCTTACTGATTTACCAAATCGAAAAGCACTCGACCGCCATATTGAAAAAACATTTGCTCGGTCAAAAAGACATGGGCATTGTTTTGGCATTATGTTTATCGATTTGGACGGGTTTAAAAATGTGAATGATACGTTAGGGCATGACGCAGGAGATCAATTGCTTATCGAAGTAGCTTCAAGACTCCAAGATAATTTAAGAGAAGAGGATGTTATAAGCAGAATTGGTGGAGATGAATTCATTGTTATCGTAGAAGAATCATCAAAAAATGAATTAGAAAATATTGCAGACCGGATTATCCAAAGTAGTTCGCAACCATATTCCATAAACAAAGCGGAAGCCAAAGTTTCTGTTAGCGTTGGTATAAGTCTCTATCCGAATGACGGTGAAACGAAAGAAATACTTCTTGAAAATGCGGATAGAGCAATGTACTATGCGAAAAACAATGGAAAAAATCGCTTTAAGTTCTATACACCTGATTTAATGAACATTGATCCTCCAAAAGAAGGATTTATCGAAAAATGGCGGAATACATTGCATAATTCTTTATTTAATTAAAAGAAATAGGAATTAAAACGCTTTTGTACTAGGCTAACTAGACATGCAAAAATATGAAGATATAAATATGCTAATTTAAGATGAACCCAAACAATTATACGAAGATACCAACGAAGGATTCGGCTAATTGTTTGGGCTTTTTTATATTTGTAACTCAACTTTCGCACCAAAAAAATAAGTGCAAATCGTTAGTTGTATTGCGTCTATGGTCTATTAAATATGTTGCTTGACAGTGTTTAATAAAATGAAAAAACACCTCAT
>NZ_JBQKKM010000019.1:0-83276 GCF_052116745.1 Niallia sp. Sow4_A1
TACAGTTTTTTTGCCCACGCAAAAACACCTCCGAATAATGTCACAATACTTATCTCAAGTATTGCCATTTTGGAGGTGTTTTATATTGTCTCACTATTTTAGGTTAGTCCAGACGAAGGGCAGACTGCTCTTCGTTTTTTTATTGCCCCAAACAATTTTGGAAGGTGAGAAAAATCTTATTCTATGTGAAAAAGAACAACATTTGTGATTAAGGGCAAACGCTTCCAAATCCATTGTTGCTGTTACTGTCCTATGTTATAAATGATGTATCATAGTAAGGGAGGAAGACAATATGAAAAAATTTTCCGTTGTTATTGCAGGGGGAGGAAGCACATTTACTCCAGGGATTGTATTAATGTTACTTGATAATCTTGATAAATTTCCACTTCGAACATTAAAGTTTTATGATAATGATAAAGAGAGACAGGACAAGGTCGCTGGGGCATGTGAAATTATTGTGAAGGAAAGGGCACCAGAAATCGAATTTGTTTCAACAACCAATCCAGAAGAGGCATTTACAGATGTAGACTTTGTTATGGCCCATATTCGAGTCGGTAAATATGCGATGCGTGAATTGGATGAAAAAATTCCATTAAGACACGGGGTTGTAGGTCAAGAAACTTGCGGACCTGGTGGAATGGCATATGGAATGCGTTCTATTGGTGGTGTTTTTGAAATAATCGATTATATGGAAAAATACTCGCCAGATGCATGGATGTTAAATTACTCCAATCCAGCGGCAATCGTTGCAGAGGCATGCAGAAAGCTTCGTCCTAAATCAAAAGTACTTAATATTTGTGATATGCCTGTAAGTATTGAACGAAGAATGGCAGAAACACTAGGATTAGCATCGCGTAAAGAATTAGTTGTTCGTTATTATGGTTTAAATCATTTCGGATGGTGGACAGATATTCGAGATAAAGAAGGAAATGATTTAATGCCAAAAATAAAAGAGCATGTAGCTAAGAATGGATATGTTGTAACTAGTGGTGATAGACAGCATACGGAAGCAACATGGAATGATACTTTTACAAAAGCAAGAGATGTATTTGCTCTTGATCCCAATACATTACCGAACACTTATTTACAATATTATATGTTTCCAGATTATATTGTAGGTCATTCGAATAAAGAATACACACGTGCCAACGAAGTAATGAATGGGAGAGAGAAATTTGTCTTTTCCGAATGTGAAAAGATTGTTGCCAACCAATCAACAGAAGGTAGTGCACTTCATGTAGATATGCATGCTTCTTATATCGTAGACCTAGCACGGGCAATCGCTTATAACACACATGAAAGAATGCTACTAATTGTAGAAAATAAAGGAGCAATTGAAAACTTTGACTCAACAGGAATGGTTGAAATTCCTTGTATTGTAGGATCAAATGGCCCAGAGCCTTTATCGATCGGTAGAATTCCTCAGTTTCAAAAAGGTTTGATGGAACAGCAAGTGTCTGTAGAAAAATTAGTGGTAGAAGCATGGGAAGAGGGTTCTTACCAAAAATTATGGCAAGCATTAACTTTATCAAAGACAGTACCAAGTGCATATGTAGCAAAACAAATATTAGATGATTTAATCGAAGCAAACAAAGAGTACTGGCCAGCTCTAAAAACAGAAACAGAAGAACGAGAGCATGTATTAAACTAATGATATTCAACCCTCTTTATTTGTTGGAAGAGGGTTGTCTCTATTTGGGGTATTCGCATAAAGCATTTTCGATTTCTCCTCCAGTTTGTTTTATATTATGATAATAGTATATTAGGAGGGAAAATATGAAATTAGAAGAATTGATTAATAAAAACTATAACCAATTTCATGAAAATGATTTTCACATTTTGAAATATATTTTAAATAATCGCAGTACATGCTATAGATCCAACATAAATGAACTAGCGAACAAATGTAATGTTTCCCGTTCTTCTGTTCTACGATTAGCACAAAAATTAGGATTCAGCGGATATAGCGAATTTCGGGTCTTTTTAAAATGGGAAGATGAAGAAGAAGAAGTTAGTCAAAGCTATATCGGTACTTTAACAAATGATCTTGAAGCTACATTGAAACATTTGCAGGATAAAAACTTTGATGAAATCTGTGAGGTAATAGATCGATCGGAACGAATTTTTGTTTACGGAACAGGTTCTGCCCAATTAAATGCAGCCCATGAACTCCAACGTGCCTTTATCGTTCAGCACAGATATTTAACGATTATCCATGATGAAACAAAGTTTGAAGTTATCTTGCCTGATCTCAGCCCGACAGATTTAATGATTGTTATTTCTTTGTCTGGAGATACACCAACACTAATACCGAAGATTCAAAAGCTTGTTACGAAAGGAATTCCCTTTATTTCGATTACGAATATGAAAAATAACAATTTGGCACGAATGACTCCTCATAATCTATATGCTACAACTACTTCTGTTCCGACTAACAGTGGAATTGATTATACGTCATTAGCATCCTTTTTTATCGTTGGAGAAGTACTAGCAAGTCAATATTTGGAGTATAAGGAGAGCAAAAGAAAGGAATAGTGAGGTGCTAACATGTTTTTAAAATTTGCGGATAAAGAAACTGTTAATCAAAAAAGGGTATTTTCTATAAAAAATACTGCTATTTTAAATACTGCAAAATATGTTTGCTACACGATACCGATTTTATTTATTGCCTATATTTATCTAGCAGCTATACAGACAAATCAGCCATTTTGGCGATATATTGAACAAAATCCATTTATAACAATATTATTTGTTATAGCGATGATACAGCCATTTGTTAGCTTGGCTATTGAATTGGGCATCAAATCGTTAGCTAAGCCTACCTCTTTTATCTATGGGTCCTTTATTGTATTGGCTGCTGCTGAATTTTTGATGGGCAATATTCTTGCATGTGTGTTAATTGTATGGGGGATATTCCATTTTAGAAAACAAAGTCGAAGCACGAAAAATACACAGGAAATAACAAAAAATAACACGATGTATGTTTTCTTCAGTTTATCGGCTATTCTTTTCTTTTTGTCTTTTATCTGTATTTGGGCGTTCCTGCGAATTAGTGGAATATAAAGTTTAATTAGCTGTATTAGTAAATGGTGTCTTATTCATAGGCACTATTTTTTTCGACTAAGATAGGCAAAATCCACTTTTGTTACCTTTCTTCTATCCTAATACTTTCATCCCAATTCCTTATCTGCATGTTCAGCCAACACTTGAACGAATAATTTGTGTAATGAACTCCTTTTTCCTAATAATTAATTATCCCATTCGCCTATTTTTACATATAGTATAGCAAGAGCAAGTTTAGAAATGTGGAACGTTCATTGAAAATCTAGAATTTCTATGTAAATAATACGCAAATACAATGAATATTTCAGAATGGGGAGGGATGCAGGTTGTACAAATTAGAGGTAATAAAAAGTAGTAAGGTTTTTCGGAAAAATGGAAAAGAATTTTTCGCATTAAAGGATGCGAATTTGCAGATTCCAGAGGGGAAATTTGTCAGTATCATTGGTCCTAGTGGTTGTGGAAAATCAACGTTATTTAATATTATTGCTGGATTAATAAAACCATCTACTGGTCATGTCTTTTTAGACGGAAAAGATATTGTTGGTAAAAGTGGGCATGTCGGCTATATGCTCCAAAAAGATTTGCTCCTGCCGTGGAGAAATATTCTCCATAATGTGATTTTAGGATTAGAAGTAAAAGGTGTTCCGAAAAAAGAGGCAATCCAAAGAGCCTTGCCTTTGTTAGAAAGATACGGATTAGAAGGATTTGAGAAACATTTCCCAGAGGAATTATCTGGAGGGATGAGACAACGAGCAGCTTTGTTAAGGACTTTGCTTTATGATCAAGATGTTATTTTATTGGATGAACCTTTTGGAGCATTGGATGCACAAACGCGATTGCTTATGCAGGAATGGCTTTTACAAATATGGGGAGATTTTAAGAAAACGATTCTCTTTATCACACATGATATTGATGAAGCCATTTTTTTATCTGATGAAATATATATTCTCACACCAAGACCGGGAACGATTAAGGAAAAGGTATCCATTCATTTACCGAGACCACGAACTGAACAAACCCTTCTGGACCCTGCGTTTATTCAATTAAAGGAATATGTTCTACAAGCGCTGAAGTCGAATGAAGAAACAGAATAAGGAAGGAGGGCTATGTATGGAAACAAAAAGAGAATTTTATATCGAGGATGAAGAAGCCATTGCGAAAAGGAGAAAGAATTTTACCCGGATAGGACAATGGAGCTTTGGAATTCTTTTTCTTCTAGCATGGGAACTGCTGTCCAAATGGAAGGTTATTGATTCCTATTATTGGAGCAGTCCAACTACGATATGGAAAACAGGTTATATAGCTTGGACAGAGGGCTCGTTATGGAATGATTTAATATACACATCAGGGGCAACCATCTTTGGTTTTGGATTAGGAACCTTTTTTGGCGCCTTATTAGGGCTTTCCTTCTGGTGGTCCTACTATTATTCTCGTATTTCAGAACCGTATTTAATTGCATTTAATGCCGTCCCGAAGCTAGCTTTGGCACCGGTCCTTGTTATTTTATTTGGAATAGGCTTTGGCTCCAAAGTAGTTCTCGCTTTTATGATGACCATTATTACTACAGCTCTTGCGGCATATAGTGGTGTGAAGGCAGTAGATAAGGATTTGGAAAAATTAATGTATTCTCTCGGTGCCAAGAGATGGCATGTCTTCACAAAAGTTGTCATACCAACTACGATGCCATGGATTGTAAGTAGTTTGAAAATAAATATTGCTTTAGCTTTGGCAGGTACCATCGTTGGCGAATTTATAAGCTCCAGACAAGGCATTGGCAGAATGATTCTATATGCAGGCCAAATTATGAACATTAATCTCGTCTGGGTCGGAGTAGCAGTATTGTCCATCTTATCGATTGTTATGTACTTTGCTACTGTATGGATAGAAAAGCTTCTGTTAAAAGGGAGAAATGTTGAATAAGATATTTTCCTTTTGGAAAGCACATAATGAGAAAAAATGCTCCATATATATGAAATAGAATAGTTAGTTCCATCATCCACATTATACTTCTTATTCATCTTCCTTTTTCAATCCACTAATCATTTTTCCCATTCTATTTATATATAAAAAGGGGGCATTACCTTTGAAAAAGTGCAGGATTTTTTTACTTGCATGTCTTAGTATTGTGTTGATCCTTTCTGGATGTAGTTCACATGAGGGGGCAAATGAAACGAAGGATGGTTTGCGAAAGCTTGTTATCTCTGAGCCCGTTCACTTGATTGGCTATCTTCCACTATATGTTGCGATAGAGGAAGGTTATTTTGAAGAAGAGGGACTGGAGGTAGAAGTTATAACAGCAACAGGAGGTGCTCATGTTACTTCTGTTGTGAGCGGAGATGCTTGGGGAGTAATTGGCGGACCAGATTCCAATCAAATGGCGAATCTGGGAAGCTCTGATCCTATTCAGTCAGTAGTCAATGTTGTCAATCGAGCAAATGTCTATTTGATGGGAAATTCAGATGAACCAGTTGATAGTGAGAATGAGGAAGAGCTGGCAAATTATTTAAAAGGAAAAACGATTGCTGCGGGTCGATATGGAGGAAGCCCCAACCTGTTGACAAGATGGCTGTTAATGGAGTTAGGATTGGATCCTGAAAAAGATGTAACACTAGAAGAACCAGCTGATGCAAGTGCAGTTGTGTCCCTAGTGGAATCTGGGAATGCTGATATTGCAAACGGAGGAGAACCACAAATTACAGAAGGAATGAACAAAGGCGTCTGGAAAGAACCGTTTTATAGCTTCGCTAGTTTAGGAGATTATCCGTATTCAGTTGTCAGTGTCAAAAAATCCACAATAGAAAAAGAGCCAGAAGTAGTGGAGAGCTTTGTCAGAGCAGTATTAAAGGGATTAGAAACAGTGGAGGATAATCCGGAACTATCCATGCAAGTGCTAAAAGCGGAATTCCCTTCCACATCAGTGGAAAGTCTGCAGGCTTCGCTAGATCGAGCTTATGCAGATGAATTATGGAGTAAAGATGGCTATATTTCCGAAGAATCTGTAGCAAAACCAATGGATGTCGTAGAAAAGACGGGTGTATACACAGAAGGCTATTACTACGATGAATTAATCGACATGCAGTTTGTGGATAAATTGTCAGAAGAGTAAAGTAGTCTAGAAGTGTTCTATACTAGTTAGTTGAAAGGATACTCCAATACCTTTAATTAAAGAAAAATAGTGCTTTTTGTTAGAAAGGAAATAAGTTACAATAAAGAGCATAAGCATATATTGACTACTAGGGGTGCCAGGTGATGGCTGAGAGAAAAACCTGTTCGTTTTTTAACCCTAAAGACCTGATCTGGATTATGCCAGCGTAGGGAAGTAGCGGATTACTCTATTTCTTTTTGACTTTATCAGTCAGGTCTGTTTAGATCTGGCTTTTTTGTTGTGTGGAAAAGGTCAGAGTGCAAACAGACTTTAGCGCTTATTCTTTCCTGTATATCAGTCAGTGCCGTTACTTTTATGCTTAAAATGATTAAGAGGAGGAAATGAATTTGAAAAGAACGAAACTTCTAGTGTTAATGGCTATGTTTACTGCTATTGGCACATATGGTTCCACCCTTCTTTGGTTTCCAGCAGGTATTGCCAAAGCATACCCAGTTCAACATGCGTTAAATGTAATAGCTGGAGTCATACTCGGTCCAATTCCGGCAGTGATCATTGCCTTTGCAACTTCACTGTTAAGAAATTTATTAGGAACTGGATCTTTATTAGCCTTCCCAGGAAGTATGATTGGTGCACTTTTGGCAGGTTATCTATTTCATAAAACCTCGAAGCCGATTTTTGCTGCATTAGGAGAATTTGTTGGAACAGGAATCATTGCTTCTTTAGTTGCAGTGCCTTATGCTTCCGTTTTGTTAGGCACAAAGACAGGGGCATTATTTTACCTGCCATCCTTTGCTGTTAGTAGTTTTGCAGGGGCTATTATCGGTTTAGTGCTAGTCAGTCGTTTGGTAAAAATAAAGTCGTTTCAAATGTTAAACCAAAATTAATAGAATAGATATTAGGACCGGTTAGGAAAGTCATGTGACTTGTGCTAATCGGTTTTTTTGTGAGTAAGTCGACTGCTTTTGTGGATAAAATGTGGATAATATAGTAAATTTGGTGCTTCTGTGGAAAAATAAGTGGTAATGAGAAAGAAATATTCGGTCGGAAAACTGGCATTAGGAATTTATTGTGGAAAAAAACTGTTTGGTGAAGAGCTGAAAGGGTGTAATGTGGATTATTTGTGGAAAAAAGAGTTTTCATAAAGAGGATGAAAGCCATATTTAATAGGTTGGTTGAGAAAAAGGGTGTTCATAAAGAGCAAGCAAGCTTTTACTAGATTCGTATAGAAAAGAAGAGTTTATAAAGAAAAATAACTTTAGCCAAATCCCGGAGTAAAAGTCACCAGAAGTTACTTCATTAGAAAACCATCTTTTAATCCAGGCGGATATTTGTAGTAACAAATACCCACCTATTCTTACTAATTAATAATTCCGTTCAATGACAAAGTGCGCTCTGTCACCTCTATAAATCGTCTTTGAATATTCAATAGCTGTTTCATCCTCTGCATAAGCAAAAGTTTCCAATAAAAAACAAGGGGAGCCAGCTGGTATCTTTAACATCTTAGAAATCGTGTCATCTGCCAAAATCAATTCAAGATGCTCTACTGTTTTGCTTATCTTAATATTGTATTTTGTTTCAAGCATTTTATATAAGGATTTTTCACATGCCGAACTATCTAATCCAGGTACTTTATACCAGGGTAGATAAGAGATTTCATATTGAAGAGGAGCATCGTTTACATAACGCATCCGTTCTAGGCAGTTAACTGGTTCTCCTATGTTTTGGTTAAATTGTTTGGCAAGGAAGTCTGTGGCTTCTATGACTTTAAGCTGTAGTACTTTTATAGATGGATCTTTCCCCTGCATCATAATTTGTTCAGAGAACTGTTCCACTGTACTAGTTAAAGATTGTTTTACTTTATTTTCCGCAACAAAGGTACCTTTCCCTTGCACTCGGTACACATATCCTTCCACCGTTAGCTGTTGCAGTGCAGTGCGGATGGTTGTTCTACTAACTCCAAACGTTTTGCAAAATTCTGCCTCAGTTGGCAATTTAGTATCCGGTTGATATTCGCCACTTTTAATCATGTTGATAATAGACTCTTTTACAATGGAGTGCAGTGCAGCTTCTTTGTTTATTTCTTCCACAATCGTTTCCCTCCGTAATATCTATATGTATAGAATATCTTTTCTAATCTTAATAAGCAAACAATTAATAAATTTGTAATAACAAATAAAAATATATTGAAATATAAACAATTTGTTATTACAATATAGACAAGGGTTTTCCCTATTTCTTTATCTCACTTAAGAAAGCAGACTAGCCGAGGAATTCGCAAGTAAAATAATCAGAAGGGATATCCGTTTTTTTAAAATCAAAAGTCAGAATAATCTATCAATTAAAAGGGGATGAATTATTGAATATTCTATTATGTTGTTCAGCTGGAATGTCTACAAGTTTATTAGTTTCGAAGATGGAACAAAGTGCAAAAAAACAAGGGATAGACTGCAAGATTTGGGCGATAGCAACCTCTGAAGTGAATGACGAGATAGAGAACGCTGATGTCGTTTTGTTAGGCCCTCAAGTACGATTTCTATTGCCTCAAGTAAAAAAAGCAGGCGATCAAAAAGGGATTCCTGTTGCAACCATTAACCCGCAAGACTACGGACTATGCGATGGTGAAAAAGTGTTGGAACAAGCCACTACTTTAATTAAGGGGGAATAAAGAAATGATGGGATTTATTGAGAAATTTATTATGCCATTTGCATTAAAGCTCGGTAATCAAAGACATCTGCTTGCGATTAGGGATACATTAATTGGTATGATTGCTATTACTATTGTAGGTTCCTTTGCAGTACTTTTTAATAATCTTGGGCAAATTATTCCGCCATATGGAAGAATGATGGAAGCAATATTTGGTCCAAACTGGTCAACGCTAGGTGGGGATATATGGTTTGGAACATTTGCTTTTCTTTCTGTGTTTGCAGTGTTTGGTATCTCCTATAAATTAGCTAAATCTTATGGAGATGAGGGCTTTGAAGCAATGCTTATATCCGCAGCCTGTTTTTTCTTATTATTGCCCCAAACAGCAAATGTCACATTACCAATAGATGAAGCTGCGACTGAAACAGTTGCAGGTGGAGTCTGGGGGTTAGTCTCTGTTGATTATTTCAACGCCACTGCTCTATTTACAGCCATTATCGTAGCATTGATTACAACAGAAATTTTCTTACGTTTATCTAAAATTAAAGCATTGGTTATAAAAATGCCAGATGGGGTACCGCCAGCTGTTTCTAAGTCATTCGCAAAATTAGTGCCAGGTATGGGAACTATTTTTTTAGCAGGACTATTTGGGGTAGTTTTCAGAATGGTTACAGATGGAAAGGTACTAAATGATTGGTTAAATACAGTGATGTATCCCCATTAACAAATGCTGTTGATTCTCTTCCTTTTGCCATATTAAGTGTATTGTTAATACACTTATTCTGGATGTTAGGCTTACACGGGACAAATGTATTAGGTGGAATTACGACGCCTTTGTTTGAAAAAACAGGAGCTGAAAACATCGATTTAGCTCAAGCGGGAGTAAAAGCATTAGGAGAATATCATATCCTTGCAGGTTCATTTCTCGATGCGTTTGTGTTTTTAGGTGGAGCCGGTGCAACCTTAGGATTAATTATTGCCATGATTATTGCAGGAAGAAAACGATATAAGCAGATGATTGGGCTTGGTGGGGCTCCGGGTGTTTTCCAAATTAATGAGCCAATTCTATTTGGTCTACCAATTGTTTTAAATCCAATTTGGTTTATTCCGTTTGTACTTGGACCTGTTATTACAACTATTATCTCGTATCTTGCAGTTGAATACGGAATTGTCCCACCAGTAACTGCAAAAATTCCGTGGGTAACACCACCGATAGTCGGCGGCTACTTAGCGACTGGGGGAAGCTTTCTGGGGGCTGGCTTGGCTGCTTTAAATTTACTTATATCAACGGTTGTTTATTTACCATTTGTTTATGCGCAGGTCAAAATTGATTCAAAAAATAAAACAGAGCTTGCAAAAGATTCCGATTCTGTAAGTGTCTGAAAGAAAGTAGGGAAATAAGGTGAATACGGAAGAATTATACCAACTCTCCTTTCAGCTGATTTTACATAGCGGAAATGCGAGAAGCTTTGCGATGGAAGCCATACAGGATGCGAAAAAAAAGGATTTTCATGCTGCCAAAAAGAAGTTAACAGAGTCAGATACGGAACTATCAGAGGCTCATAAAATCCAGACAAAATTACTCCATCTGGAGGCTGGTGGGGACCAATTTATGATTCCGATTATCCTTATCCATGCACAAGATCACCTAATGACAGCAATGACATTGAAAGACCTTGCTCTTGAGATTATTGAATTGCGAGAAGAAGTTTTGCAACAGACAACGAGAAAGGGGATGGCAGAATGAGCCAAGGCTTAAAAATAGTTACTATAGGTGGAGGCTCAAGCTATACGCCTGAACTAATCGAGGGCTTTATTAAGTACCATGAAGAATTACCTGTAAAAGAAATATGGCTTGTTGATATTGAAGAAGGTAAAGAAAAGTTGGAAATTGTCGGCGAATTAGCGCGTAGAATGGTAGCAAAGGCGGGTGTTTCGATTGATATTTTTCTCACATTAGATCGGAGAAAGGCGCTTAGCGGGGCTGATTTTGTTACAACCCAATTGCGGGTGGGGCAGCTTGCAGCAAGAGCGCTTGATGAGAAAATTCCGTTGAAGCATGGCGTCATTGGTCAAGAAACAAACGGACCTGGCGGATTATTTAAAGCGTTTCGGACTATTCCAGTTATGTTGGAAATAGCGAAAGAGATGGAAGAACTCTGTCCCGATGCTTGGTTAATTAACTTTACAAACCCTGCTGGAATGGTAACAGAAGCAGTTTTGCGCTACAGTGGGATTTCAAAAGTTGTTGGTTTATGCAATGTACCGATTGGAATGGAACGAGGGGTTGCGGATTTATTGAATGTCGATCCTGCAAGAGTAAGAATAGATTTCGCAGGTCTGAATCATATGGTTTACGGAATTGATGTGTTTGTTGACGGCAAAAGTGTGAAGAGTGAGATAATCGAATTAATAACAGACCCTGACAAAGCAATTACGATGAAAAATATTCATGCGATGGGCTGGGAGCCTTCATTTTTAAGAGGATTAAATTTATTCCCTTGTCCATATCACAATTATTATTACAAAACAGGAGATGTACTTGCACAGGAGTTAAAGGATGCGGAAAAAGGGGAAACTCGTGCGGAAGTGGTGCAAAAATTAGAAGCGGGATTATTTGAATTATATAAAGACCCAGAACTTGCTATAAAACCTCCCCAGTTAGAAAAACGTGGAGGCGCATACTATAGCGATGCTGCTGTTCGTCTAATTCGTTCTATGTATATGGATAAATGTGATATCCAAGCAGTCAATACAGTGAACCATGGTGCAATTACGGGAATTCCATATGAATCAGCAGTGGAAGTCAGTTGTATTATTACGAAAGACGGTCCGAAGCCGATCACGGTTGGAGAGCTTCCAATAGCGGTTCAAGGATTAGTTATGCAAATCAAATCCTTTGAAAGAGTAGCTATTGAAGCAGCTATTTCTGGCGATTATGAGAAAGCGCTGCTTGCCATGACCATTAATCCACTCGTGCCAAGTGACCGAGTTGCTAAGCTAATTCTTGATGAAATGCTAGAAGCACATAGAGCGTATTTACCACAGTTTTTCCGGAAAAAAGTGTTTGTATAAAAAAAGCTGAGCTGTGTATATAAATTGATGGCTCCATAGGCTTTAAAAGGAGACGAATCCATGACAAAAGTGATTATTAATGCAGATGATTTCGGTCTTAGTCGAGGAGTTAACTATGGAATCATTGATGCCCATCTCAAGGGACTTGTTACGTCTGCAACGATGATGATGAATGCAAAGGCAACAAAGCATGCCATTTCCTTAGCTAAAGATACACCATCTTTAAAGGTAGGTGTCCATCTTGTGTTAACATGGGGAAGGCCGCTTTTAGAGGATGTTCCAAGCCTTATAGATGAAGCGGGGAATTTTAAAAAGCAAATCTTTGTTTACGGAAATCCGGTTTCAATAAGCTTGGATGATCTAGAAAGAGAATGGACAGCGCAAATTGAAAAATGCTTTGATGCCGATCTTACTCCATCACATTTAGATAGTCATCATCATGTGCATGGAATAAAAGAATTTTATCCAGTAATAAAAAAGCTTTCAGAAAAATACGGGTTACCTGTAAGAAATGCAGGCACTCATTTTACGGATATTCAAACATTAACAGATGTCTTTTTAGATGATTTTTATGGTGATGGAGTTACGGATAGCTATTTTGAAAATTTACATGAGCAAGTAGAAGGTGGAAAAAGCATCGAAATAATGACCCATCCTGCTTATTTGGATGAAACATTAATGAAGGAATCTTCTTACAATATGCAAAGGCTCAAGGAAACAAGGATTTTAATGGATGCAAAGTCTATAAAACAGAAAATATAGCAATAACAAGGAACTTTTGAAGGAGGAGCACTCTTTTGAAAGGTCTTTTTTGGTTTGTAATTTGATAAGAACGCCCTATTTAATGACAACAAGCCAATCTTTTAAAGGAGCTAATAGAAGATCATTAATGGAAAATAACCGATCCTTCGACTACACAACTTTGTTAGCTTTTATAAAAGTGGCAGAAGGAGCGAAGGGAAAATTAGTTTATGTATTTTTCTAAAGATTCTTATTGTTGAATGCCCTCCAAACAAGATAAAATATAGATAACGTTTTGAACGATTTCAGATTGTTTTTTGGAAAGGGGTAGATGAATGACAAGTGAGCCGCGAAATCCGTTTAGAAGGGATATGTATGATTCCCTCGAAAGCTTTGCAGATCATGTTAGTGAGCTATTAGGATGTCCTATCACGTTGGAGGATCCCCATCATCGTGTGTTAGTATACAGCAGTCATGACGAAGAAACGGATATGGTCAGAATTTCTACCATTATTAGTCGCAGAGTTCCAGAGAAAGTAATCAATCGCTTTTGGAAGGATGGAGTGATTCCACAGCTTCTTCAAAGTAAAAAGCCAATTCGGATTAAGGGGAAAGAGGATATTGGTCTTGGAAACCGGGTTGCTGTTTCCATTTGGAGAGGGGATGAGGTAATCGGATATATTTGGGCCATCGAAATGGGAACCCCCTTAACGGAGGAAAAGATGGGGTTTTTAGAGAACGCGGCATCGGTAGCACGGCATCTTTTGTCCCGTTTTACAACAAGCAAAACCCCTACTTTACAGGATAATCAAGAATTCTTTTGGAGGATGTTAACGGGATATGTGAAAGAGACGGACGTTAACGAAAAATTAAAAGAAATGGGGGTACCTTCCTTAGCTTGTTTTACGGTGATGATTTTCCCGTTTTCTAAAATGATTACAAAGGAAATAGAAAAGCATATACTTTATCTACTGAAAGTATCCCAGGATGTGAAAATTTCCTTCTCAACTATTGAAGATAATGAATTAGTTATTTTGGCAACACCTCTTGAGGATAACGGGAATTCAATTGCTTGTTTTACAAAATTCATCTGTAGTTTTCAGCAAAACTTAGAAGACAGATTTTCTATTAAAGAAGTGAAGGGTACCTTTGGGGGAGTTTACAAACAGTATCGAGATGTACCAAAAAGTTTCAGAGAGGCGAGAACTGTTTTAGAGGTGCGAGAGAAATTTCCTCAGGAGGCAGGTGAGTTTTACCATTATCAAGAACTAGGTATCTATCAGTTTTTAGATATCCTTTTAGAAAAGAGAAGGCAGGATGGATCGGAAAATATCGCTATTCGAAATCTAAAAGAATATGATAAAGCGCATAATACAGAATTATTAGCAACACTAGAAGCATATTTAGATGAAAGTGAAAATATACAAAAGACTGCCGCTCGTCTGCATATTCATCCCAATACGCTTGCATATCGTTTAAAGCGGATGGTAGAAATTATGGAAGTTGATTTATCAATGCCTAATCAAAAGTTTATGATCTATTTAGATTTAAAATTAATGCATTGGCAGAAAGAATAGCGATTGGGCACGACAACCAGTCCTCTTTTCTCTTTGTGTTTTTTCACAAAGGAGTAGTTTTTGATTCATTAATTTTAACAAAGATAATTTTCAGAATTCGTCCTATTATATTAATAAGATATCTAACAAAATATGTTAGATTTTATAACAAGGAGGAATTCTGATGATTATTGGTATCCCAAAGGAAATTAAAAACAATGAAAATAGGGTCGCAATTACTCCTTCCGGTGTGTCTTATTTAAAAAATGGTGGCCACGAAATTTTAGTAGAACAAAATGCAGGATTCGGAAGTGGCTTTACAAATGAAGAATATGCTGCAGCAGGTGCGAAAATAATCGATTCAGCAGCTCAAGTATGGAATACAGCAGAAATGATTATAAAAGTAAAGGAACCATTAGCATCCGAGTACCAGTATTTCCGTAAAGGACTTATTTTGTTTACGTACTTACATTTAGCAGCAGAACCGGAATTAGCTAAAGCTTTAACGGATAACGGTGTAATTGGAATAGCTTATGAAACGATAGAAGCAAATGGTAAATTACCATTATTAACACCGATGAGTGAGGTTGCTGGAAGAATGGCTGTCCAAATTGGTGCTCAGTTCTTAGAAAAGCCGCATGGAGGAAAAGGAATCTTATTAGCGGGCGTTCCTGGTGTGAAAAAGGGAAATGTAACAATCATTGGTGGCGGTATTGTTGGGATGAACGCTGCAAAGATAGCGATTGGATTAGGAGCAAATGTAACGTTATTAGACTTAAATCCTGAAAGATTAAGAGAATTAGATAATCAATTTGGTGCAAGCTTAAGCACTGTAATTTCTAACCCTGCGAATATTGAAGACGCAGTTGTGAATGCAGACTTAGTAATTGGTGCTGTATTAATTCCAGGTGCAAAAGCACCGAAACTAGTAACGGAAGAAATGGTCAAGAAAATGATGCCAGGTTCTGTTATTGTGGATGTGGCAATTGACCAAGGAGGAATTTTCGAAACAGTAGATCATATTACAACACATGATAATCCTACCTATGTGAAGCATGGAGTTGTGCATTATGCTGTTGCTAATATGCCTGGTGCGGTTCCAAGAACATCTACAATTGCTTTGACGAACGTAACAATGCCATACGCACTTCAAATTGCAAATCTGGGAGCAGTAGCAGCAATTGAGGGTAATTATGCTATTAAACAAGGTGTAAATACATTTGCCGGAAAAATCACCTATGCTCCTGTAGCAACAGATCTTGGCTATGACTATACACCTGTCCAAGAAGTTATTAATAATTTATCAACAGCAACTGTCTGAACAAAATAAATGGAAGCTTATCCACAACCGTTCTCCTTTAAAAAACAAGGGAGAGCGGTTTTTTTAGATGGTTTCAGGAAAATTACAATGAGAGTGGGAGAAAGGCAATACTTTTTGCGGGTAAATATTTTCCAAAAAAGTTCAATTAATTGAAACTTTTTCTAGTAAAAATCGTATTAGTAAAAGAAATGTGTAGTAATACATCTTATGGGGAGCGAAAGAGGTTTATAGTGATGATATAGAAGGGAGAAAAAGATGAGCTTAAATGCATTGGAAGTCAAAAATCTTACAAAAAGAATCAAAGGTAGGAATATTGTTGATGATGTGAGTTTTTCTGTTGAAAAAGGAGAAATATTTGGGCTGTTAGGACCTAATGGAGCAGGGAAGACAACCATTATCCGAATGATTGTTAGTCTGATTAATAGAACAAATGGTAGTGTTGTTATTGATAATTATAATCTTGATAATAACTTTTCAGAAGCAATGAGCAGCTTAGGGGCAATTGTAGAGAACCCAGAGTTCTATAAATATATGAGTGGATATAAGAATCTAAAGCATTATGCCAGGATGGCGAAGGAATCAATAACCGAAGATCGCTTCAATGAAGTTATTAAATTAGTAGGATTAGAAAATGCCATCCATCAAAAAGTAAAAACCTATTCGCTGGGCATGAGACAGCGTCTTGGAGTAGCACAGGCATTATTACATAAACCAGCTCTTCTGATTTTAGATGAACCAACAAATGGGTTAGACCCACAAGGGATTCGGGAGTTTCGAGATTATTTGCATTTATTAGCAAGGGAAGGAATTTCTGTTTTAGTGTCTTCCCACCTTTTATCGGAAATGCAGTTAATGTGTCATCGGTTTGCAATTATTGAAAAAGGAAAGTTAATTCATATTTCAAATATGGACGAAACAGTTTCGGAGGAAGAAGTAAGTGTAAGAGAAGTAACGTTTGAAATAGAGGAACTAGAAAAAGCTGTTGATTTGCTTGCAAGTAGTGGAATGAAAGTAGATGTTATGTCTCGAAAAGATAGTGCGTTGGTCGTGAAGGTGGCTAAAGAAGTGATTCCGCTAGTAAATAAGCTGTTTGTTGAAAATCAAATTGCTGTATACGGAATTTATGTAGTAAAAGCAACGTTGGAAGACCGTTTCTTAGAAATTACCAATCAGAAGCGAGAGGAGGAAATAAAATGATTGGGTTAGTACAAAATGAATTAATCAAGATTTGGGAAAAGAAAAACAGTTGGATATTCCCTATTATACTAATAATTGCCCTTATTGGTGGAAGTGTTCTAGAGATGAAAATGACTCCGCAATATAAAGGGGATGACTGGCGTGCAGCAGTCCAGTCAGAAATAACAAAGCTTGAAAAGAAATTGCCTACAGCGAAGACGGAAGAAGAATTAATGAACAGTGAAGGAATTTTTGATTGGGAAGATACAAAAGAATCAATTGAAATGAACATTCAAGATTATAAAACTAATTTAGAGAATGATGTTAGTCCCTATACAACCGCTTGGTCAAATATGAACGGAATGGTTATTGGAATGAAATCTTTAATTACCTTATTCGTGGTAATTATTTGCGCTGGAAGTGTATCCTCTGAATTCTCTGATGGAACAATTAAGCAATTACTTATTAGACCACATAAACGCTGGAGAATTCTCTTGTCCAAATATATTGCTGTATTAATTTATACTGCCAGTTTAATTGTCTTTTTAATGATTGTCGGGTACTTGATAAGCATAGCATTCTTTGGCATAGGAAGCTTTGGAGATAATGTGCGTGTTATGGGGCAGAGTGGTGAAATCATCGCAAATGGTGGAACGCTATTTTTGAAAATGATTCTTTATTACTTGCCTGGATTAATGCTTGTATTAAGCTTGTCCTTTATGCTATCCACATTATTTAAGAATCAGGCGATAGCTGTTGGGGTCGGGGTGTTTGTGTTGTTTGTTTCCTCAACAATTGGTCAGATTATTCAAATGTTAGCGACGGAATACGCTTGGTTAAAAGTATTGCCATTCCCACATTTGGATCAAACCATTTTCCTATTCCAGGACAAAATAATCGAGACAATAACGATGCCAGCCTCTTTAGGTATCCTATTTATCTATTATGCTCTATTTATGATAATCACCTTTTGGTTTTTCCAAAAGAAAGATGTTAGTATTTAATTAATAAGGGTCATCTATTCCAATCCTGCATTTACGGGAATTAGGATAGATGGCCTTTTTTTGTTAGAGTATTAAAAAAATTCAAACGTTCACTTGCAGTAATGGAAGTATTCTTATAAAATGATGTTAGATTTATTAACAGCAGATAGGAAGAAATATCACTTGGTTGGAGAAGTTTATGGAAGTGAAGCGGAAAAATTTAATGCGGAGCAGATTCGAGTCTAAATAAAACGCTAAAATAAAAGATGGGGATCTCATAAACCTTGTTTGGTTTGGAGATCCCCATATATAAAGAACATGAATTGTGAAGGTTATACAGTTTATTTAGCTATTTTGAACCATTCGAAGAAGTTCGTGGGCGTGTTCACCAGCAACCTCTGCTAAGTGTTCCCAAATCTCGTCTCTCATAAGATCCAGCTCCACAATCTTTTTAGCTAAATCAACTGCTTCTTTGGTTATCATGTAAGAAGGCTCCTCTCCGTTCATAAAAATAATACCTAATACCTATTCCTTGCAAAGAACTTCAAGTAATAGTTTATACATTTAGCATTTTAACGGAAAATAAATAAAAAATCATTAAAAATGTAAGGAAATCTTACCTATTTTTTGATTTTTGTGTTAGGAAATATAACAAATAGTGTTCTGTTTTATCTGAAAAGTATTATAATTAAAATAAGAGAGATTAATATTTAACTTCATGAGGTGAGATGTAATGGATCATGAGCCATCCTATAAGAAAAGAAAGGTAATAACGATTGGTGTCGTAAGTGAACTAACTGGTTTAACAGAAAGACAGATTCGATATTATGAACAAAGAAAATTAATTTTTCCAGAGAGGCCAGAAAGAGGAAATCGAAAATATTCATTCTCCGATGTAGAAAGACTCATAGAGATTGCTAATAAACGAGAAGAAGGCGTTCGTACACACGAAATCAGACAAGAAATTATGAAAAAGAACAAAGAAGAAGAAGAGCGCAAAATAAAAAAACAAATGCTTCGTGGTCAAATTAATGCGAGATTTGGGATTCAGAACGATTAGTGAAAACGAATATATGTCCTTTTGTTAAGTCCATTTTAATACGATAATGGACTTTTTATTTTGGAAAAAAATTTTTTCACCTTCCTTTTCTTCTCTGTAAAAATTCCATCATTTTAATTCTGCTCAAATATTGATAAAATAACCATATTTCATATAAACTGTAATTTGTTGATAAAGATCCAAAAGTATATTTTAGCGTACACGATTATTCTAAAAGATAAGTGTCGTTTCGATAGAAAATATTATGAAGTATTGCGGAGCATGCTAAATGCATAGGCCAACTAAAAGGGCAGTATATGTAGGCCCATTGAACAACATTTATTTTTACAAAAACATCCCGATAGAATGACTTGGATGTAAATTTTATGAGAATTGCTTTGCACCAAATGACATGTAAACGTAATTGATCTTTCATACATAGATGTAGACAATAGCTGTTCCTATTTGTATTTTATGGCCAGTTTGCTATCTTTTATTTTTACAGCGATTGTCTGTTAAAGTGGTGCCAATGCTTTTCTTCAATGGAGAGATAGTATGACATATATTTCGGTGGAAAAAACATACGACATTATGGAGATTTGCATATTAGCAGGGAGTATCATGTTACAGAATGGTGCAGAAACACATCGGGTGGAAGATACGATGACAAGAATTGCCACTGCTTATGGGGTGAAAGACTCCGATTGCTTTGTTACGCCAACAGGCATTATCTTATCGTTAGAAGGAGAAGAACCAACAAAGACAAAATTAAATCGCATTATTGAGCGAACTACTAATTTAGAAAAGGTTGTTCGAGTAAATGATATATCTCGTAGAATAAGTACGGGGACGGTAGGCATGAATGAAGCATACCATTTATTGAAAGATGTAGAAGATGAAAAATGTACGTATTCTGATTTGTTTCAAGTAATGGCCGCAGCTATTGCAAGTGGCTGTTTTTTAATCATGTTCGATGGTGTTTGGCGAGATTTTATTCCAGCATTTATAGCAGGTGGGCTAGGGTTCTTGTGTTCCTTGTATTTTCACAAAGTCTTGCAAATAAAGTTCTTTGCTGAAGTCTCTGCCGCTTTCGTGATTGGAGTGGTTGCTTTTCTTGCTGTTTCGACTGGATTTGGCTCGGAAGTGGATAAGATTATTATTGGGTCTGTGATGCCTCTTGTTCCAGGCTTGCTCATAACAAATGCAGTAAGGGATTTGATGGCTGGACATTTAGTATCTGGTATCTCAAAAGGAGCGGAGGCGATTTTAACCGCTACAGCTATTGGTTCAGGAATTGCTGTTGCATTTTTGGTTTTTTAAGGAGAGGAAATAGAAATGAGTGAATTTTTTGCACAGGCAATCACTAGCTTTGTTGCGACATTTGGCTTTGGAATTATCTTTCATATTCCTCGAAAGCTATTAGTCCAATGTGGGTTTATAGGGATGCTTGGCTGGATGGCCTATTGGGCAATTGTATTTTTTTATCATAATGAGGTGCTAGCAGCGTTATCGGGTTCCTTTCTTGTAGCGGTTATAAGTCAACTGTTTGCTAGAGTATACAAATCTCCAGTGATTATTTTTAGTGTTGCTGGGATTATTCCATTAGTACCCGGAGGAGCAGCCTATAATGCGATGCGTCATTTTGTAGAGAATGACTATTATGTAGCTGTTAGTCTTGCAGCGAAGGTATGTTTAATATCTGGTTCCATTGCAATGGGACTAATGTTTTCAGAAGTTATCAATCAATTAATATTTAGGGCGCATGCTCGGAAGAAGGGGCTAAATAAGGTGTAAATGACCTTTATTCAGCTCCTTTTTTGTATAAAATATTCCTTCTAATCTTTATTGAAACACAGCGTTCCTATTTTGGAACACGTTCCATTCTGTGTGAAAAAGTCCTAAAGATCCTGATTCTATTTACTTAAAATGGGTTAGAAGGTAACGTTGTATACGAAAAAACACTTGCGGGCTGTTAAATTTGTAAGGGATTGCAAAAATAAAGGGAAGAAGGCGATCGGTTGTGAGAAAAGGAGTTAAAATTGTTACCATCGGCGGAGGTTCGAGCTACACACCTGAATTGGTAGAAGGTTTTATTAAAAGATATGATTCATTACCTGTTCGTGAACTATGGTTAGTAGATATTCCTGAAGGGGAAGAAAAGCTAAATATTGTAGGGAATTTGGCAAAAAGAA
The DNA here is from genome assembly GCF_052116745.1 of Niallia sp. Sow4_A1. NCBI lineage: Bacteria > Bacillati > Bacillota > Bacilli > Caryophanales > Bacillaceae > Niallia > Niallia sp. Sow4_A1. The sequence goes on from NZ_JBQKKM010000019.1 coordinate 20,897, forward strand.
TGGTGCAAAAGGCTGGAGTACCGATTGATATTCATCTAACATTAGATCGAAGAGAAGCGCTTAAGGATGCTGATTTTGTTACAACACAATTTCGTGTTGGTTTGCTTGCTGCTCGTGCAAAAGACGAAAGAATTCCATTAAAATATAATGTAATCGGCCAAGAAACAAATGGTCCAGGAGGATTGTTTAAAGGTTTACGAACAATTCCGGTTATTTTGGATATTGTAAAGGATATGGAAGAGCTTTGTCCAAATGCTTGGCTCATTAACTTTACAAACCCAGCAGGAATGGTGACAGAAGCAGTTCTTCGCCATAGCAACTGGAAGAGAATCATTGGGCTATGTAATGTGCCGATTTCTATTCAAATGGGTGTTGCAAAGCTTTTAGAAGTTGAATCTAGCCGGGTACATGTAGATTTCGCGGGGTTAAATCACATGGTATTTGGGCTAAATGTATACTTAGACGGCAAGAATATTACGCAAGTATTTTTAGAGGAAATGACGAAGCATAAGAGTGATACGATGAAAAATATTGCAGCCATCGATTGGGAACCAGATTTTATTAAAGCGTTAGGGGTTATTCCTTGCGGATATCATCGTTATTATTATAAACAAGCAGAAATGCTTCAAAATGAGTTACAAGAGGCGGCAGAACAAGGTACTCGTGCTGAAGTAGTTCAGCAATTAGAAAAAGAACTATTTGAGCTTTATAAAGATGAAAATTTAGCGATAAAACCACCGCAGCTAGAAAAAAGAGGAGGAGCATACTATAGTGATGCTGCTTGCAGCCTTATTGATTCGATGTATAACGATAGAAGAGACATTCAACCAGTGAATACAATAAATAATGGGGCAATTGCTAGTATTCCAGATGAATCAGCAGTAGAAATTAGCAGTATTATTACGAGAGATGGACCAAAGCCAATTGCTATTGGCGATTTACCTGTAGCAGTACGCGGACTGGTTCAACAAATTAAATCCTTCGAAAGGGTGTCGGCAGAAGCGGCAGTGACCGGAAATTATCACACAGCATTGCTAGCAATGACAATCAACCCATTGCTTCCATCTGATAAAGTAGCAAAACAAATTTTAGATGAAATGCTAGAGGCACATAAAGAGCACCTACCACAATTCTTCAAAGAAGAAGTAATTTACTAAAAGAAAAAATGGCTATATATTCGGGCAACCGCTTATATAGCCATTTTTTCCTTTGTATATGTAAATTCGCCCTTATCGATTAGGGAAGGAAGAATAAGAATCAATTCCCCGTAAAAACTAAAGAAATCATTGAATGGAAAGAAGGGACATGAAGATGACCAGAACTTTTGATTGCATTATTATTGGCGGTGGCATTGCTGGATTACAGGCGGCAATTCAATTAGGAAGATATAACCATGAAGTGCTTATTATCGATGCAGAAGATGGTCGCTCTACTTTATGTAAAAGCTATCATAATATATTGGGTTATCCAGATGGCATAAGTGGTGATGAATTGCGAAGCTTAGGAAAAAAACATGCAGAGAATTTAGGAGTAAAGTTTATTAAAAGTACTGTCATGGCTATAAAAAAAGAAGGGAATTATTTTACTGCTCAAACAGAAACAGATATTATTCGTTCTCGAAAAATCTTGATTGCAACAGGAGTAATGGATAATATACCTCCCTTTCCTGAATTGTATCCTTGTCTAGGAGTAAGTGTCTATTTATGCCCAGATTGTGATGGCTATGAAGTAAAGGATAAGAAAACAATCGTAATCGGTAACGGAAATGTTGGCGCAAATATGGCAATGACTTTAATGTATTGGACAAAGGATATTCTATACATTAACCATGGGGGAGAAGCGGTAGAGGAAAAATTGGAAAAGCAATTGGCCGCAAATAATATTCCTATTTTTACAGCAAAAATAAAACAAGTGATAGCAGATGATTCCCAAATAAAGGGCTATGAATTAGAGGATGGAAAGAAAATAGAAGCACAATCTAGTTTTATTGCATTTGGTGGGAATAAAGTAAAATCAGACCTTGCAGTTCCTTTAGGAGTTGAAATAATGGCAAATAATCACATTATCGTAAATCCGCGCACGAAAATGACGAATATAGATGGGGTTTGGGCGGCAGGAGATGTAGTTGCCCATTCTGAACAGGTTACAATCGCAATGGGAGAGGGTTCACAAGCAGCTATTTGGATTCATAAAGCTTTATTACAAGAGGGTGGAAAATAAAAAGAGGTCTCTTAAATAGGAGAACCTCTTCCTTCTTAAAGGCTAGCTCGATATACACGGTAGCCGATTATATTTCCATACGTATAAAGAATATAGGAGTGATCCATCAGCTTTCCTTCTAACTGCATATTAACAGGCACAGATGTATCGATTGCTTCGTCCTCTGGTTCCATTCCTGTCATCATATGAGAAAAAACAGAGTGGCCAAGCGTTACTTCTACTTTTGGGAATCCTGCTTCCTTCATCAAATTGATCCATTCCTTTTCTGTATAAACTTTCTCAATCCCATATACTTCACACATATTCTGGTGTTCCACTGCATAAAGAGCTCTTTCAGCTGTCATTTCTACCAAAAGAAGGACACCACCAGGTTTTAGCACTCTTTTGATTTCGGCAAGAGAGTTTTTGCAATTAGTAAAAATAAGCACGGATTCTACTAATATAATGTCGAAACTATCGGAAGGAAAGGGCATTTTTTCTAAGCTGCCTTGAACTAATTGGATGGAAATATGCTCTTTTTCAAAACGTTTATTTGCTCTTTTTACCATAGTGGGATGGTAGTCAATACCTGTTACAGAACAAGGGTAATTCTTTTTTATATAGGCAGCTGTCTGGCCAGTACCACAGCCGCCATCTAGGAGTGTTGTTTCTTCGGTGATTTTTTCCTGCTCTAATAAGAACTTTGTTAACGTTAATCCACCTGGATGTGCACCACTTACCCCAAAATAAGCTAGGGCATCTTGATAGGTCGGTTTCATCTTTTTCCTCCCAACAAGTCAATTTCTACTTTTCCATACTATATGAGGAATAAGCTGCATTGGTTCGAGATTATTTAACACTCCTTTTCACTTTGTTATGATAAGGTTTAATAAGGGAAGAATTTACACTTAGTGGGGAAAGGAAGAGAATACATGGCTATTACTAAAACAAATGCAATGCGAATATTGGACGCCGAAAAGATTCCATACAGTATTCATACATATGACAATAAGGATGGGAAAATTGACGGCGTTTCCGTTGCGGGCAAGATTGACAAAGAAATAGAAATGGTGTACAAAACACTTGTGGTGAAAGATGGTGGCTCGGGAGTTTATGTATTTGTTATCCCTGTTGCAGCAGAGCTTGATTTAAAAAAAGCAGCTAAAGTAGTAAAGGCTAAAAAAATCGAAATGATTGCAGTGAAGGATATTCAAAAGTTAACTGGCTATATTCGGGGAGGCTGTTCACCAATTGGTATGAAGAAAAAGTATGAAACCATCTTAGATAAAAGTGTGGACAAGCAATCTGCGATCATTGTTAGTGGCGGAAAGATTGGTGTTCAAATCGAAATAGCTGTTGAGCTGTTAATCCAGGTTACAGATGCAAAGGTGGAAGAGGTTATTCATTGAGGAAATGGTTCGGCTCATGCACTTAACTAATCTCTGTGCTTGAGCCTATAACTTTACTAAATCGGCTTCTCTGCTAATTCTCTTTCTGTGCTTCTACGTTTAAGAGAAAGCAATAAAATGGTGGTTAAAATAAAAAAAGCGCCTATCCATTCATATATATTAAATGGAACCTTTAACCATATAACGGCAAGGAATGCTGCGGATAATGGCTCTGCACATGATAGCAAACTAGTCTCCGCTGCCTCCAAATGCTTTAAGCTTTCTAAATAACAGAAGAAGGCGATCAAAGTACCAAATAATATGACAAATACAATTGCTAGGATAGAAGATAAGGTAAATATCCCATCTCCGGTCTTCCAAGGCGGATAGAAAAACGACATTCCAAAACCACCAAGGATCATTCCCCATGCGACAACCACTGTAGAGCCGAATTCCTTCAACAACTGAGCAGGCTGTAAGGTGTACAGGGCAAGAAAGAAGGCAGAGCTTAATCCCCAGGCTAAAGCTTCAGGTTTAATGGAAATGGTCGAAAAACTCCCAGCAGATACTAGAAAATAGGTCCCTAATAAAGCAGTAATGATTCCAACTATATGCTGAAAGGGAGGGATAGCTTTTCTGATAAGAGCAGTATAAAGAATAATAAGGACAGGTGCTAAGTACTGCAATAACGTGGCTGTTGCTGCATTGCTGCTTTCTATCGCAGCAAAATAAGTAAACTGAACTCCAGCCATTCCCAGCAGTCCGAAAATAAGTATATTTACCACGCTAGCTCTTCTTTTCCAAATACCCCATATGTCTGTTTTACTTGTTAAGCCTAAATAAAGCAGTAGTAAAGCACCGCTAGTAAGAAGGCGAATACACACAAGCCAGCCAGTGCTAAATTGCTTGTGAGTGAATAAAAATTGTGCTACAGAGCCAGAAACTCCCCATGAAATAGCGGCAGTTAGAACAAGGAATATCCCAATAGACTTTCGTTTCATTTATATTTCCTCTTTTGTCGTAATAGATTTTGTTCCTATTATATAAAAAATATAGAAGTTTGAATATACAGAAAAGTATATTTTGTTCTTACATCTTTGGGGTCTAAAAGAAATAGGGAATCGATCGTTTATTCGGAGTAGTTTTCATCCATTTCTTTTCATAACGGGAGGCGATCTTCGATAGAAAATCGCCTCCCATTATGATAGATGAAAATCTGGATGGTCTAAGGCATACAGGTTTTGATAGCGGCTACTTGTTTCAAGAAGTTCTTTGTGGCTTCCTCTTAGAACAATTTCGCCATGATCCATAAAAATGATTTCATCCATTTCTTCCACACCTACTAAATGGTGGGTAATCCAAATCAACGTTTTTCCATTTAATGAGGAAAAGATTGTATTAAGTAATGCTTTTTCTGTCTTTGGATCAAGACTCGCATTTGGTTCATCCATAAGGACAATAGGAGTTTTTTGTAGCAAAATTCTTGCTAATGCTACTCTTTGTCTCTCTCCGCCAGAAAAGCGTTGCCCAGTTTCCTCCATAAAAGTATCCAAGCCGTTCGATAAAGAGGAAACCAAATCCTCTAATTGTGCCAATTTAATGGCGTTTGCCAGTTCTTCCTCTGTCGCTTCTTCTACACCTAGTAAAATATTATTTCGGAGCGTCGTAGCAAACAGGTGAGGTGTTTGATTTAGTACAGAAATAATGGAAGAAGTATCTGCCTGAAAGGAAGCAGCTGATTCTCCGTTAAATGTTACACTACCTGCTGTTGGCTCGATAACTCCTTGTATTAATTTTAATAAGGTCGACTTACCAGCACCACTTCGTCCAATTACGGCTATTTTTTTTCCTTGTGGAATGTCCAAGCTTACATTTGATAGAGAAAATGCTTGCTCTTGATCATAGCGGCAAGAAACTTGATTTACCTGAATATCCACCTGATCCGTTTCGATTGCTACACGATTAGGTGCCTTTTTTTGTATAGGTACTTCTAGCTTTCTAAGTCTGGCTAGAGAATCTTGATAAGCAGGCAGCTTTTCAAACGCGTCAGATACGACTAAAAAAGCATCGAGAATTGGTAAGGCAACAAGAATGATAGCAGCAATTAAGGTAACAGGTATATTTCCTTCTACATATTGTTGACTAGACCAGAATACGAGAGAAAGGATAATAAGGGCAGCAACTGCCTGTGAAACTAAGTTGCGCCAAAGAGTAAATTGAACAAGCTGATGATTGATCTTTGCAACAATCGCTTCCTCTTTTTCGTACTCTTTTATAAAGCTTTTGGAACGACCACTAATCACCCAATCACTTATTCCTAAAATACTATCTGTTAGTTTTTGATAGAGTCCATTTCTTCTTTGTTTAAATGCTCTTTGTTTTTGGCGCATAAGTACTAAAGAAAGAACAGGGAAAAAGAATAATAACAATCCTAAATATAGTGCCATAAGGAAAGCGAAAGGAACATCTAAAATGCCAATCGCACAGACAACAATGATATACAATACGATTGTTGCAAAAGTCGGGAAAATAGTCCGCAAATAAATATTTTGTAGCTTCTCAATATCTTCAGAAAGAATACCTAACATATCGCCTACTTTAAATCTGTTCTTTAAAAATAAAGCCTGTGGTTCTAAAATTTGGTAGAGCTTTAAGCGCATTTTCGATAAAATACGTAGGACGGTATGATGACCAGCTAACTTTTCCAAATAGCTAAACACAGCTCGGCTAATACCAAAGGTTCTTACACCAACAATCGGCACATATACCATCAAAATATTTTCAACAGGAATGGCTGATTTAGAAATAAGATAGCCAGACGTAAAGGTAAGCATCGCAGCTGTAAGTAAAGCAAGGATACTCAAAAAAAGTATGAAGGTAATACGGCTTTTATTTGCTTTTAGAAATGGGAAAATCCATTTGTTTTCATTCAACTGAGCTCCTCCTTACTGCTGTAATAGCTTATAATAGTAACCTTTGGCTACCATTAATTCTTCATGTGTGCCTGTTTCTACAATTTCGCCTTGATTCATAACAAAGATATAATCCATGTCTTTCATCCAGTGAAGTCGATGTGTCGCAAGGAAAACAAGCTTATCGCTAAATAGTGGCAGCATCGTTTCCTTTAATTCAAATTCAGTTTCGATATCTAAATGGGAAGTAGGTTCATCTAACAGCATGATTTTTCGATTCGTTAAAAACGCTCTAGCTAAAGCAATTCTTTGTTCCTGTCCACCACTTAAATTCCTTCCCCCATCGCCTAGCACTTCATCTAGACCATTAGGGAAGGTTGTGAAAATATCATATAAACCAGTTGCTTTTAATGCTTGGATAATTTCTTCATCTGTAGCTTCTGGATGGTAAAAAGCAATATTCTCCCGTAATGTCATGCTAAAGATATAAGGAGATTGTGGGATATACGTAGTAAGCTGTCTCCATTCATCTGCCATTAGACTAGGAATAGCATCGCCATTTAAAGAAATGGTCCCATTACAATGGTTTGAAAATCCGCTTAGCAGATCAATAAGAGTAGACTTACCAGCACCACTTTCACCGACAATGCCAATTTTTTTATATCCATCAATCATAAATGAGAGATTTTTTAAAGTTACTGCTTCCTCTGGACGGTGTCGAAATGCAACGTTATGAAAGGCAAGGGATGGTTTGTCACCTAGAGAAATGGATGGACCAGTTCCTTGTTCAGGTGTTGGAATTTGAATGATTTGTTGAATTGCTTCCCCAGCTTCCTTTCCGTCTAATGTTGCATGAAAATCTGCTCCAACCATCCGCACGGGTAGAAAGAATTCTGGTGCCAAAATAAGAATCATTAAGGCGGGCAATAACACTAATTCACCATTTATTAAGCGCAAACCTAAATTAACAGCAACAACTGCAACAGAAAGGGACGTAAAGAAGTCTAAGGAAAAAGAGGATAAAAACGCTAATCGCAATGTTTTCATCGTTGCTCCCCGATATTGTTCACTAACCTTTTCGATTTTTTCACTGTGCTGTCTGCTTCTTCCTAAAAATTTAAGTGTTTCTAACCCTCTTAATGAGTCTAAGAAATGATTGGATAGGACTTTGTATGTTGCTAGTTGGCGATCCATTTGACTGCTAGCTGCCATGCCAACAAGTATTAAAAAAACGATTAAAATCGGCATTGTAACTGTTAGGATTACACCTGAGAGCCAGTCATTCCAATATACAAATAGAATAATCATGCCAGGAATAACCCCTGTAGCAAGCATTCTTGGTAAGAAAAGTTCCAAGTAGGTTCTATATTGAGTTACGCCTTCAAGGACAAGGGTCGCAATGTTCCCGCTGCCTTGTTTTTTTGTGTATTTTGGCCCAAGCTCGAATAGTTTTTGCATTAAATGAAAACGTAGCTCCTTGCTTGTTTTTTTAGCAAACGATGTCGCGATATTTTGTTGAACCGTGTGCAAGAAGTGTCTGCCTAAAAAAGCTAATAAGAACAATATGATTTTTACATACTGCTCTTGAAAGGTGTTTCCGTTATATAAAGAGGCTATTATTTCTGCAAGCCATTTGGCCTGCAGAATAATAGCAGCTCCTTCTACAATTGTTAATATTCCAATAAGAACAAGAATCGGCTTGATTCCATTAAGTTTTAATAGATTTTTATCCATTAGTATTCTAAATGGGACTTTTCAGTAATACGTTTCCGGAATACAATATAGCTCCAAATCTGATAGCCTAAAACAAAAGGCAGAAGAGTTAAAGCCACAATCGTCATTACTTTTAAAGAGTAGTTACCGGAAGCTGCGTTTTGAATCGTTAAGCTAAAAGCATCACTTATCGAACTAACCATTACTCTAGGAAATAAGCCGATGAAAATAGAGGCAAAGGATAAAGTGATAACTGCACCAGTCATTCCGAAAGCCCAGCCGTCCATTTTTCGAGAAATAAAGAATCCACCAACTACAAAGGCAATAACCCCTAAAGAGAAGATAAAGGAAAGGATTAAGCCACGTTCTTCGAAAATATCTGTTTTGATATACGTTAGGGCAGAAAACAATGTTAATAAGATACCTAGTAAAGGTAAAAGTTTTTGTGCTAAGTTACGTGCTCTTTCTTGTAAATCACCAACAGTTCGTAATGTGGTAAATACTAATCCATGTACAAGGCATAGGACAAGGACAGTAAGACCGCCTGTTAATGTATAGTAGTTTACAACATCAAAGAAGCCTGCTTTTAATTCCATATTTTGATCAATTGGCAAACCTTGCATGAAACAAGCAAATACCACTCCAAATAATAATGGAGGAAGGAAACTACCTAAGAAAATACAAACATCCCAGGTTTTTTTCCATGTTGGATGGCTATCTTTTGCACGGAATTCGAACCCTGTGGCCCGAACAATCAGTGCTAATAAAACAACTACAAGTGGTGTATAAAATCCACTGAACATTGTAGCATACCAATGAGGGAAGGCTGCAAACATGGCACCTCCTGCAGTAATTAACCACACTTCATTAGCGTCCCAATAAGGACCAATCGAATTAATGAGAATCCGTTTTTCTACATCGTTTTTTGCTAATAGTTTTGTTGACATTCCGACACCAAAATCAAACCCCTCTAAAAAGAAGAATCCGATAAATAAAACCGCGACTAAAATAAACCAAAGGACATTTAACTCAAGCATGGAAACCCTCCTTCGCAAACGGGTCATTCGTAACTTTTGCATCTTCTTTTTCCATCATGTATGGCCCTTTTTTAATAACTTTTACATATAGATAAACCATGATTGCACCTAATACAGCATAGATCGTACAGAATGCAATAATAGAGAATAATACTTGACCTGCTGAAACACTTGGAGAAATACTATCTTCTGTTGTCATTAATCCGAAAACAGTCCACGGCTGTCTGCCAATCTCCGTCATAATCCATCCGGAAGTATTTGCAATAAAAGGAAGAGATATCCCTGCAACCATCAAACGGTAGAACCATTTATTTGGCTTAGCCACTAATTTCTTTTTCCATGCTAAAAATACGCCATAGATGCCGAGGAGAATCATTGCTACTCCTGCTGCAACCATTATTCTAAAGCTCCAGAAAGTAGTTTTGACTGGAGGAATATAATTACCGTCCCCATATGCCTGAACATACTCTGCTTGAAGCTCATTCATCCCTTTCACACTTCCATCTAATGTGTTATAAGAAAGAATGCTCAATAGATAAGGAATCTTTAGTTCGGCACTATTTTCTTTATTTTCTACATCGATATTGGCAAAAACAGTCCAAGGTGCTGGATCTTCACTGTTCTCCCATAATCCTTCACTAGCAGCCATTTTCATTGGTTGTGTTTCTACTAAAAATTGTGCTTGAGCATGCCCTGCAACAAGTGTTAAGAATGTAGAAGTTAAGGCGACTGTAATACCGATTTGAAAGGATTTCTTAAAGAAATCTACATCTTTTTTTCCTAATAATTTAATCGCACTAATTCCACATACTAAGAATGCCCCTGTAGCTAATGCGGCAAATACGGTATGAGGGAATTCGACAAGAACCTGGCCGTTTGTAATAAGTGCGAAGAAGTCATTCATTTCTGCTCGACCATTATTAATCTCAAAACCAACTGGCCGTTGCATAAAACTATTTGCTACTAGAATCCAGAAGGCAGAAATAGTTGTTCCAAATGCAGTTAACCAAATACATGCCAAATGTACTTTTTTCGATAAGCGATCCCAACCGAATATCCATAATCCGATAAAGGTACTTTCCATAAAGAATGCAAGTAATGCTTCAATTGCAAGTGGTGCACCGAAAACATCACCAACAAAACGAGAGTAATTAGACCAGTTCATTCCAAACTGAAATTCTTGAAGAATTCCTGTAACAATTCCGATAACAAAGTTGATTAAAAATAATTTGCCCCAAAATTTAGCCATTTTCTTGTATTCTTCATTTCCTGTCTTCACATAAAAAGATTCCATGATTGCGATAATAAATACTAAACCGATTGAAATAGGAACAAAAAGAAAGTGGAAAATGGTCGTTGAAGCAAATTGCAAACGTGATAGAAAAATCATATCCAAGGATTTCTCCTCCTTTTTTTGGTTTTTTGAATAAAATTGTGAATCTTATTGTGCGCAAAAGCGATAAAAATCATTGCATAAGATGAATAGGAATAAGCTGCATGCTAAATAGGAAGCTTGAATAACAGATAAAATTGTTATTTTCTTGATGATCATCCTATGTAATTAGATGATGAAAAACGTCGATAAACATTGTTGTGAAAGGTTTTAACAGGTTTCTTTTTCCGATCGTCCCCTTTAGGTGAATGATAGATATATCATAATGAAATTTTGATTGTTTGCGGTAAACTTCACTCATTGTTTGAAAAATGTTCACATATTCGTTCACAGAAATGACAAAAACGAGAGTGGGTTTAGTAGGAATGGTAAGGAGGGAAGGAAAACAGAGAGGCTAGTTGGTTGGTAAATAAGGAGAATGGTGAAAGAGTAGCGGTGGCGAGAAAAGTGGTGGGAGTTTGCGAGTAAGTTGTGAAGTTGCAAGGAAAGCTGTGGAAATGGCAAGGAAAGATGTGGAAGTGGCAAGAAAAGTTGTAGAAGTTGCAAGAAAAGATGTGGAAGTTGCAAGAAAAGATGTGGAAGTGGCAAGTAAAGATGCGGAAGTCGCAAGTAAAGTTGCAGAAGTTGCAAGTAAGTTAAGAAAGTCGCAAGTAAAAATGCGAAAGTTGCAAGTAAAAATGCAGAAGTTGCAAGAAAAGCCGCAGAATCCGCAAAATAATTTACAAAAAGACAAGCGACTCTTAAAGTTCTCTTCCTTTTGTTGCTTGTTCTTTCATGATATGATGATACAGGAGTATGAGAATTCGAAAATAATTAAGATGAATAAAAGATTTGAGGGTGTTTAGATGATTAGATGCATAGCGATTGATATGGATGGTACGTTATTAACATCCACGCAAGAAATTACAGAAGAAAATCGAGAAGCAATTAAAGATGCACAAGCTAAGGGTGTAGAAGTAGTAATTGCTACTGGCCGTGCGTATGAAGAAGCTGGAGATCTTTTAAAGGATGCTGGAATTATCACACCGATGATTTGTGCAAATGGGGCAGAAATAAGAACAAATGAGCATGTCATCGTTGATACGAACCCATTAAGTAAAGGTCTAGCGAGACAAATTGCGGAACTTTTACATAAACATCAAGTATATTATGAGGTTTACACCAATAGAGGTACGTATACAGTAGATAAAACAGTAGCCAGATCCCTTATTATGGATATCTTTACTGTGAGTGGCCATGTTAAGGATATGGAAGAGATAAAAAGAGCGGCTGAAGAACGATTAGCGGTTATTCACCAATTAGATAGCTATGAAGAATTATTTGAAGATGATGACCAAATTATTTATAAATTATTAGCCTTCCATTTTGATCCAATCGTTTTAGGCAATGTTAGAGAAGAGTTGACTAAGCTTGTAGGGGTAGCAATAAGTGCTTCTGGTAAGGAGAACTTAGAAATTACTTCTGTTCATGCACAAAAAGGAGTGGCCCTAGAGAAGTTTGTGAACGCTCGTAATATTTCTCTTTCAAACACGATGGCAATTGGGGATAATTATAATGATGTTTCCATGTTTCAAAAAGCAGGCAGAGCAGTAGCAATGGGTAATGCAGTGGAAGATATTCAACGTCAATGCCATTTTGTGACAGGAACAAATGAAGAAAGTGGCGTAGCTCAAGCGATTAGAAAAGCATTAGAGGTATAAGAGGCAGCAAATTTTTTGCTCGCATTAAAAAATGGTGGATGAACTTAGTATTAATGAGTTCATCCACCGTTTTTTTTATAAGAATGGCCTATTCACGAGGTTTTAATCCAAAAAGAATAAACTGAATGGTTCGTTCGATTTCCTCTTCGTCATCCCACTGTATATCGGGAAGGAGGATATGGCGAGCGATAAAGTAACCAATAATCGAAGTAACTGTTAGACGAACAGAGCTAAAAGAAGGAATAGAAATAATCTCTCCCTTTTCTTTATAGGATTCCATGATTTCTTGAAAACGACCAAAGATTTTCACGGCAATCTGATTTTTAAATGTTTCACGGAGATCATCATGAAAGGGGATTTCTTGTATTAAAATTTTAAATAATGTATTATTTTTTTGCAGAAATTCCATTCTATTTTTTACAATTGCGCGTAGAAAATCTTCAAAGTTATGATGAGAAACATTTAACACTTTGTCAAAATCTTTAATCACTCTTGGTGCAATCAATGTGCTTAATAGTGGAGAGAGAAGCGTTAGCAGTAAATCTTTTTTCGTTTTGTAGTGACGGAAAATCGTCCCTTCTGCCACACCTGCCATTTTTGCAATTTCACTAGTAGAGGTGGCTGCATAACCTTTCTCAGAAAACGCATCAATGGCAGCTATCAATATTTTTTTCTGCTTATCTGTTATCGATTGTTCTTCTTTTAAAATAATCTCTAATATATTCTCGCTATTATTCATAGGAAACTCCTTTATCCATACAATCTACTCTAATTATATAAGATAGTGAAGGGAAAATGTAATAACTTAGATACTGCGATATTTTTTCAAAGCAAAGATATTAATAATCATCAAGACAATGGAATAGCCAAGCAATATAACGAGATATCCTACTATTTCCATAAACCCGTTGCCACGAATCATTACTTCTCGCAGGGCATCTGCTGCATAATATAGAGGAGTTAAGTAAGAAATCCAACTAATAGCAGAAGATATCGTATCTAAGTTAAATAATCCAGAAAAGAATACTTGTGGTACAACGACAATAGGAATAAATTGAATCATTTGTAATTCATTATTGGCAAAGGACGATAGGAGAATTCCTAATGTAAGTGCTACTAATGCCAGCAGTAATGTAATTAATAATACATATAAAATGGAACCAGCGTTTGACATATGAAGTACATAAACCGAATAAAGGACGATGATTCCTGATTGCACCATTGTGAATAAACCAAAGCCAATGATATAAGAGAGAACAAGCTCCCATCTTCTAATAGGGCTCGAAAGCAATCGTTCTAATGTACCCGTTGTTCTTTCTCTTAAAAAGGATACACCGGCTACTAGAAAAACAAAGAAGAATGCAAAAAATCCAAGTAAAATAGGACCGAATGCATCAAATTGTTTCATATCAATAGAGCCGTAAAGTGCGTCTACATCAATTGCTGCTTCATTAGGAGATAGACTTTGCATGGCTCCCTGTATCTTTGCTGTGGTTGCTTTGCTAATGGAGGGATCGCTTCCTTCTACCATTAATTTGGTCTTTCCATTTTCTACAGCGAAATAAGCATCGATGTCCCCAGCCTTTAACGAGGCTATTGCTGTTGCTTCCGATTTATAGATGGAGGTTCGTAAATCTTCTTTTTCAAAGGCTGTACTTATAGGTTCAGGCACATTAATTAAGCCTATTTTTGTTTCATAGTCATCCCCATTAAATACTAGATTTACTAAAGTTAATATGAGAATAGGAGCTAAAATCATCAATGCAAGGGTTCGTTTGTCACGGTAGAACTGTTTTATAATGCGCAATACTAGTGCATTAATTCTCATTTGCTAAACCTCCATAATATAAAAATGCTTCTTCCATCGTCTGTGCATTACAGTTACTCATCAAGTTGCTTGGAGTATCGATAGCAATAAGTTGACCATTTCTTATCATTCCTAGTCGATCGCATTTTTCTGCTTCATCCATAACATGTGTAGTTACAATAATCGACGTCCCATTCTCTTTAAGCTTGTTGAAGGTTTGCCAGATAGCTTTTCGGAGAATTGGATCAATCCCTACTGTAGGCTCATCTAAAATAAGAAGCTTTGGATTGTTTAACAGTGCAATACAAATAGATAACCTTCTTTTCATTCCCCCTGAATACTGGGATACAGGCTTGGAAAGATGTTCAGACAACTCTACTAAAATGGCAGTACTTTCGATTCTATTTTTCTTCTCTATTCCTTTTAATCCATATAATCTAGCAAAGAAATCAAGATTTTCTCTAGCGGTTAAATCTTGGTATAAAGCGTCAGCTTGTGCCATATATCCGATTTTTGACATTATGTTCAGATTTGGCATTTTTTCATCCAATACATGAATGGAACCATTATCAGGTAAATCTAAACCAATAATCTCTTTTATAAGTGTTGTTTTTCCAGCTCCGGAAGGACCGAGCAATCCTAAAATTTCGCCAGGATAAACTTGTAAGTCGATAGCATTTAAAATTCGTTTTTTTTCAAATGATTTGGAAAGATTTTTAACAGAAACAATGGATGGTACAATCATATAAAGACCACCTTTCTAAATTTGTGAGTGATTACTCACTTCACATATTACAATAGAAGAAGCAGTTTGTAAAGTGAGTAATCACTCATTTTCAATAAATATCTGCTTACATTCCATGGAACTTTTGAAATCAATTATTCAATTCCATATGGTATTCGCTATAATAGAAATAATTAAATTAAAAAAGAGAGATCCTATTGAGGTGGAAAAATGGCTGATTTTAATGCGAGTGTAATTATTTGTGAGCCCATTGAAGAAGTGTTTGCCTATTTTGCAGATATGGCAAATGCTCCAGAATATATGAATAAAGTGGAATCAACAGAGAAAAAAACAGATGAGCCGATAGGCGTCGGTACAAAATATACAGAAGTTAGAAATGTGCGGGGTAATAAGGTGTATGCAGAAATAGAATATTTATCTTATGAAAAAAATGTAAGGTTTACACGACGTAGTAGCTCGAATGGATTAACTATTGACTATGCATATCGTTTTTCAGAGATTCCTGAAGGTACTCAAGTAGAGTTTGCAGGAACCGTTCATGTTAAAGGGCTCAAAATGCGACTAATGAGAAGCTTTCTTGTGAAAATGGTGAAATCAGAAGATAGTGATCATGTCCAAAATGCAAAAGAAGTGTTAGAAGGGGTAGTAGAAAGTTTGTAATAGTGTGAAGAGCTGAGGCAAAAGGTTTTTAGAAAAGACTTTTTATTCAGCTTTTTTTTTAAAATAGGTTGACTTAAAGAAGGGAAATGGGTATTATAAAATTAAGTTGTGCACAATTTAATTTTATAATTTTTAACCATAAGTTATAAAAATGTTACTCTCTATGCTAATGAGAAGAAATCATATAGCGAATAGGAGTAAAAAATTTTAATTATTTTAGTTGTGCACAATTTAATTTTAGAAAATTATAAGGAGCAGATAATCATGAAAAACAAACATCAAATTATATTAGAACCAGCGGCTAAAAAGTTTACAGAAGATACGGCTAACTCTCCATATTTATTCGATTTGGAGCCAGAACAAGGAAGAGTCGCAGTAGATGAAGTACAATCTGGAGAGATAGAAAAATTACCTGTGGAAGTAAAGGAATTGTTTATTGAGGGTGGACCAACGAATCAAGTTTCCATTAAAATTGTCCGTCCAGAGCATACATCTGCAGTTAAACTACCAGTTATTTTATATACACATGGTGCAGGATGGGTATTTGGAAATGCCCATACACATGATCGTTTAATTCGTGAACTAGCGGTTGGGTCAAATGCAGCGGTTGTATTTACAAATTACAGCCTATCTCCTGAAGCGAGATATCCGATTGCAATAGAAGAAGTATTTACAGTATTGGAATGGATTGCAGAAAAAGGAGCAGACTATTACTTTGATACAAATAATATTTTTGTCGCAGGTGATAGTGTCGGAGGGAATATGTCTGCGGCAATCACGTTAATGGCAAAAGAACGTAAAGGTCCCGTTATAAAAAAGCAATTGTTATTTTATCCTGTAACAGATGCATCTTTTGAAACAGAATCCTATCAACAGTTTGCAGAAGGTTTCTTTTTAAGAAAAGATGGAATGCAATGGTTTTGGGACCAATACACTACAAACGAAGAAGAAAGAGCGGAAATTACAGCATCCCCTTTACGAGCAACAAAAGAGCAATTAAGTGGTCTGCCAAAGGCTTTAATCATTACAGCAGAAGCAGATGTATTAAGAGATGAAGGGGAAGCCTATGCCAATAAGCTTCGTGAGGCAGGAGTAGATGTAACAGCTGCTCGCTTTGGTGGAATCATTCATGACTTTGTGATGCTCCATGCATTAGCTCATACAGAAGCAGCGAAAGGAGCTCTAATGCTTGCTAATGCTTGGCTAAAGGCATAACAATGAAATATAGTAAAAAAGCAAGCACAGAATAATTTTCCGTGCTTGCTTTTTTCATATTAAAATTTATAGGTCCAATATCTCTCGGTATATAATCGAGTTAAAACATCAGCTTCTTGATTATTTAGCCCTTCTTGAAGAGTGGCTGCATATTGTTGTGTTTGGGAAAGATGGGCAGCAATGGTTGCGACCTTCTGCTCTGCAAAATTTTGAACATCGATTTCAATATCCGGTTGTCCTAGGTCTTCTTCACAGTTTTTGGAAAAGGCTACACAATAAAGTGTTGGTCGTTTAGATGCTTCTCTTTTTTCAATTGCTTTTACAACAGCTGCTCCTGTAGCATCATGATCAGGGTGAACAGAATATCCTGGATAGAAGGTGATTACTAAAGAAGGATCTAATTCATCTAGTAACGCGGTAAATTCATTGACTAGAACTTCCTCCTTTAAGAATTCGATCGTTTTATCTCGATACCCTAGCATACGAAGGTCCTCTAAGCCCATTGATCGGGCAGCTTCCTGTAATTCATTTTTGCGAATTTCTGGCAAGGATTCTCTTGTGGCAAATGGCGGATTTCCTAAATTTCTTCCCATTTGCCCTAGTGTTAAGCAAGCATAAGTAACTGGAACACCTTCGTGTATAAATTTAGAAATCGTTCCGGATACACCAAATGCCTCATCATCTGGATGGGGGAAAATAACTAATACTTGTCTTTCTGTCTCCATTATATAATCCTCCTTTCGTAGAATGGTAAAAACTACACACTCGTTCTATTGATTATTCAAAGGGTGTTTCACTTATTTCTAGTGCTACTGCTAATTTCCCCGTAAAATCTAAGCCTGCTAATAACAATCTATTTTTATCATCTACTTCATAATGGGTAATACCTTCAGCATAAACCCAGCCAATAGCGGTTTTTAAGCCAATTCGATAAGGGCCGTTACCTGTAATCTTGCCGTATTCATAGGATAGCTTTGCATTACGGATATAAGCACCAGAGTTAAAGAAGGTTTCATCATTATGATTTGCATAGGCACCATTTGTCGTTTCTAAGTGAATATATATTTCTTTTTCGCTTAAACGATCGATTACTTTTTGTACTTTTTCGATTTGTACAAATTCCAAAAAACATCCCTCCTTTTTACTAGTTTATGGATTGGACAAAAAGTGGTTAGGCATTCTCTCGTTTTTACTAGCAATTATTTATCTATTAAAAAGGAGATATGCCATACATTCATTGTTTTAGAGGCTCTTACTTCACGCTAAGTTTTTCTTTTTCATTACGATATGCTCCGTGCATAGTTGGTCCCACATACTCATTTAATTTAAAACCATTGCGGATAGCTGCAGTAATAAAGTCTTTTGCTGTCTGAACAGCTTCTCCTACTGAAGCTCCTTTTGCTAGTTCAGCCGTAATAGCCGCAGAGTTTGTGCAACCTGCTCCATGTGTATACGTAGTATCAATTAGTTCGCTTTCAAAAATCGTAAATTCTTTTCCATCATATAGAAGGTCAATCGCTTTTTCATGTCCTAATTTGCTTCCACCTTTAATTAGAACATATTTTGGTCCAAGTGCATGGATTTTTACAGCAGCCTCTTTTAAATCTTCCACTGTTTTAATTGGTTTATCTGTTTGAGCAAGCTGCCATGCTTCAAAAAGGTTAGGTGTTACGATAGTTGCTCTTGGTACAAGCAGTTCACGAAGGGCATCTGCCGTTTCTGGATGAAGTACTTCATCTTCCCCTTTACAAATCATAACTGGGTCGATGACAACGTTTTTAATATCATTCTCATCAATTAGCTTTGCAGCAGCTTCGATGATTTCAACAGATCCAAGCATTCCTGTTTTCATGGCATCAATTCCAACAGATAACACGGTCTCTAATTGCGATTTAACTGTATTGATATCTTGAGGAAAAACATTATGATGCCAATGGTTCTTTGGATCCATTGTAACAATCGTTGTTAAGGCAGTCATCCCATAAACACCGAGTTCTTGAAATGTTTTTAAATCTGCTTGAATACCTGCACCACCGCTTGTGTCAGATCCTGCTAAAGTTAATACTTTCTTCATTTGTTATGCCTCCTATGTAATTGCCATTTTTAAGTGAAAAGTAATTTTGTTTGATTGAATAATTGTAGACCATTTTAATGAAGGTTACAACTTTTCCGTCTTCTTTCTTAGTTTGGTTTACAGAACCTTTTTGCATACCATTCACGAAAATTGTGTAAGAGGAGAGAATAGTGAGAGAATTCTGTCTACATTTATGGTAATCTATATATATACTTGATGATAGTTCGATAAGAAAAGAGTAAAACGGATGCAGGAAGAAAGGAATCTATATGAGTTTTGAAATAATAGATCATCCAATTAATATACAAAATGTTATGGATAAAGTAATAAGAAGAAATGCAGGTGCTGTGACTACTTTTATTGGTACAGTGAGAGAAATGACCGCAGGAAAGAAAACACTCTATTTATCATATGAAGCATATATTCCAATGGCAATAAAAAAAATGGAACTAATCGGCGAGGAGGTCAAGGAAAAGTGGGGCGATATTGAAATTGCGATATCACATCGAGTAGGGAAGCTTGAGATTAGTGATGTGGCAGTAGTTATTGCTGTTTCAACCCCTCATCGCAAGGATGCCTATGAAGCAAATCAATATGCAATAGAAAGGATAAAAGAGATTGTTCCAATTTGGAAAAAAGAGCATTGGGAAACTGGTGAAGAATGGATTGGAAATCAAAAGGGTACCAAAATGTATGTAAATGGCAAGCCAAGTGAGGAGGATTTTGGATGATAACATTGCTTTTTTTTGCAGGAGTGAAAGAAACGATAGGTAGTGAAACGTTAAAATTAGAGGGGGAGCAACAGACGATAGCCGAAATTAAAGAACACTTACAACATACTTATCCTACTCTATCTCTTCAAGGAGTAATGGTTGCAATTAATGAAGAATTTGCAATGGATGAGGATATCGTTAAGGAAAACGATAGAGTAGCATTTATACCACCTGTTAGTGGAGGGTAAAGGAAGGAGAAGAGCGAAGTGGAGCAAAGTAGGTATTCCCGGCAGATGTTATTCAACTCTATTGGAGTAGAAGGACAGAAAGTAATAGGAGAGAAGCATGTCTTCATAGTAGGGGCAGGCGCCTTAGGTTCGTCTCTTGCAGAGATGCTATGCAGAAGTGGGGTTGGGAGTCTTACCATTATAGATAGAGATTATGTGGAAAAAAGCAATCTACAGCGCCAGCAATTATATACAGAAGAAGATGCGAAGGAACGAATGCCGAAAGCTATTGCTGCTGAAAGAAGATTAAAGGAAATTAATCGGGAATGCAATGTTCAAGGAATTGTTGGGGAAGCGACAGTCGAGTTATTAGAACATCTAGCTAAAAATGTGGATTTAATAATAGATGCAACAGATAATATGGAAATTAGAATGATCCTAAATGATTTAGCTGTAAAGCATGGTATTCCATGGATATATGGCGCATGTGTGGGAAGTTCAGGAATGAGCTACACGATTATACCAGGAGAGACCCCTTGTTTACATTGTCTATTACAATCAATGCCTATGACCGGGATGACTTGTGATAGGGTAGGAATCATTGCTCCAGCTGTTCAACTGGTGGTTTCTCATCAGGTAACCGAAGCGCTAAAGCTGTTGATTGGGGACATTGTCTCATTACGTGGAACTTTTTTGACATTCGATTTATGGAAAAATGACTACCAAAACATAAAAGTTAGTCGTGCAAAGAGAGTAGATTGTCCTACATGTGGAGATAATCGGACCTATCCTTTTTTGGAAAAAGAAAACCAAACGAAGGTAGCTGTGTTGTGCGGAAGAGAAACCGTGCAAATTCGTCCAGTCATTCCTAAGGATATTCCTTTTCAACAACTTGCAGAAAGTTTTCAAAAGAAAGGATATGCAGTAAAACAAAATCCATTTCTATTGTCCGTTCAGCTAGAAAGAAACAGAGTTGTGTTTTTCCGAGACGGAAGAGCCCTGATACATGAAACAAATGATAGCATATATGCAAAAACACTATACGATCAATTACTCGGTTAGATAGAAAAAGAGGCTGGGACATAAACATTTCAGCTACAATAAATACGAACGATTATGCGGTAAGTTTACATGATCGTTCGTATTTTGTATTTTAGAAAAAGGTTTAAAAATGAAGTGAAATGGAGCGGAGGACGGTCGACTCCTGCGGGAAATAGAGGAAAGGCTGAGACCCCGCAGCGCGAGGGCACTGAAAAAGTCTAGTTCTCCAAATAAAATGAGGTTTTATTTATTTGAAAGCGAATAATAAGTTGGTTTGGAGAGGTGTCCGCTTGACTCCTATGGGAGCAGCGAGAAAGTCCGAGACCCTGCAGGAGCGTAGCGACGAAGCGGCTCGGCGCTCGCCCCATGGAAAGCAAGTGGTCACCTCGGAAAACAATTTACACATCTAAGTTTAAAAGGCGGTTACGACCAAGCATCAATAGCTATCAGTTTTTCAGTGGTCTCCGCAGCGCAGCGAGGAGGCTCAGCTTCCTCCCCGGCGCATCGACCGTCTGTAGCGCAATGGAACGACTTAGTTTTTACACTTGAATATATTTAAAACCATAAATAACTAATATGAAAAAGTAGCTTTATTTAAGAGCTAAATTAGAGATTGTTCGTCTTTAAAGATTAGTTATTTAGATTTGTCCCAGCCTCTTTTTCTTATTGTTCGAGCGAACCAACAATAACTAACTTACCTGTATCCAAAACTTCCTCGTATTTAGATGCTTCTGCTTCAGTTAAGCCGACTGATTGCATTTTAGAACGCAATTCGTCTCCTCTTTTTCGGAAAACATTGCTGATAGAATCAAGTAATCCTTGTTCCTTCATGGATACATTTCCTGTTTCTGTCGCATTTGATAAATCTTCTGATCGGTCTTTATCATGTGCGAAAATATAAATATTTTCCTTTTTATAGCCTTGGTTTTCTAACGAATTAATAATATTACTTGCTTGTACACCATTTTCTACTACTTCAACTTTATACATAATGATAACCTCCTATTATAATAGTGGAATTTATCTATGTATTTTATATAGCCTTCTATAAACAAGATGAAACACCTAATCTATTGGTAATATTTTCATCTTTCGACATTTGGGAAATTGTACATAGATAAATATCCCCACAATCGACAAATTTCCTTATATAATAAAAGAAGAGATTAATAGAAACAGGAGGGGTCGAATGGTAAGCAAAAGAGAAAAAGAACAAATTAATCGAGAACTACGAGCAGGAAAAAAGGAGCAAGCAAGTGCAACAATGGAGATAAATAACAGAAGGGGGATTCGTTTTCCCTCATTTGGTTTATATAAAGTAAAGAGAAGGCTAAATAAAAAAATCATGCTTTTTTTAAGTATTTTAATCATACTTTTAATAGTTGGGATAGTTGGATTGTGGAAAATTGCTTTTCCGAAAGAGCCTGTTGTAAAAACAGGAGCGTATTTAGAACAGATGAAAGATTTATCGACATTAGCCACTTCTCAAGCCTTTGTAAAAACGATCTTAGAAAAAGAAGATAATGAGATTTTTGGAAAAGAGATTGAGACAAATATTCCTGGAACAAAAAGAAAGATATTGTTAGTTGTACCGGGAACACTTACAGCAGGAGTCGATTTATCAAAATTAACGGAAGACCAACTTAAAATCAACGAAGAAGAAAAATCGATCACCATTTTATTACCTAAAGCAGCTTTTCTTCAAGATCCTGCTATTAATTTTGATGAAGTAGAGACTTATTCTGTTTCTGGAATTTTTAGAGGAGATGTGGAATGGGAAGAAGCCTATAGTTTAATGGATGAAGCAAAGGAAGTCATGAAGGAAGAAGCAATAGACCAAGGTATTTTAGTGAAAGCGGAGGAAAATGCTGAAAAAATATTGAAGGAATTCTATGGAAGACTAGATTATTCTGTTCAAGTAAGCTTTGAAGGGGAATAAAGGAGGGAGACGGGATGGCTACATCCTGGGAACAGCTATTAGAAAAGGAGCGCCAAAAGGATTACTTTATCCAATTAGAAGCATTCTTAGAAAAGGAATATAGTGAATTCACTATTTATCCAAAAAAGGAAGACATCTTTAATAGTTTATCATACACAACTTATGAAAAGGTGAAAGTAGTCATTTTAGGACAGGATCCTTATCACGGTCCAAATCAGGCACATGGATTAAGCTTTTCTGTTAAGCCAGAAGTGAAAATACCGCCATCCTTAAAAAATATTTATAAGGAGCTATATCATGATTTGGGCTGTCCGATTCCAAATCATGGCTATTTAAAAAGCTGGGCCGAGCAAGGGGTACTATTGCTAAATACGGTTTTAACGGTTCGCACAGGTCAAGCTAATTCTCATCGTGGAAAAGGGTGGGAAAAATTTACAGATCAAGTGATACACATGTTGAATGAGAGAGAGGAGCCAGTCATTTTCGTGTTATGGGGTAATCCAGCTCAAAAAAAACTTGCTCTCATCAACCAAGAAAAGCATGGCATTATCTTATCAACACATCCAAGTCCCCTTTCAGCCCATCGAGGGTTTTTAGGAAGCAGGCCGTTTTCTACCATTAATAGAATGCTTGAAAATAGAGGGAAGACTCCTATTAATTGGTGCATAGATGATTTTTTAGTAAAAGAATAATATAATAAAGGAAATATATAGGCTGTGGATTATAGCACTAGCTTTCAAAAAAAGCTAAAAAAGCCCAAACAAAGAAAGTATGCGGATTTTTGTTGGCTACTTCGTTTTCTGGTTTATTTTAAAGCTGGGATACTTATGTCCCAGCTTCTGCTTGTGTTTTTCTTTAATGGATTAAGAAAGGGTATGGAATGGAAAAGAATAAGGTAAATTGTTATAAATGTAAGTTCTACTATGTAACATGGGATAGTCAGTTCCCTAAAGGATGTAAGGCGTTTCAATTTAAAGGAAGAACGATGCCTTCCGTTGAAGTAAAGAGAGCATCTGGACAAGAGTGCCTTCGTTTCCAGGCAAAAGGAGGGATGAAATGAATATATCTGTACAGCAATTGTTAGCTAAAATAGAGGATCAGTTACTAGAAGCAAAGACAAGCGATTCGGATGCAAGAATAAGGGAAAGAGTTTACGCTATTAAATCCTTATGCGAATTAGTACTTGAACAAGAGGGGAAAGAAAGCATAACCTACCAGCACCCTGTGCAAAAGCCATCCTTCCAAGCTATGCAAGCACCATTAACCATTCCAAAACAACAACCGATACAGACACAAACAAATAAAATAAAGATGGCTGAAGGAAATGGCGATTCTTTATTTGATTTTTAGATCGGATAGTTTTGTAAATGAAGGAATTTCATGATACCAATAATCTGCAAGAAAAAGGAGATAAAAATGAAAACTTTTATCATTATTGGAGCCATCAATGCATTATTGTCCGTTGGTTTAGGAGCCTTTGGTGCCCATGGTCTAGAAGGTAGAATTCCAGATAAATATTTGGAAACATGGAAAACGGGAGTAACATATCAAATGTTCCATAGTACAGGCTTAATACTAATTGGCTTGCTCTTAGGGAAGTTTCCAGCAAGCAGCTTGTTAAACTGGGCAGGGTGGCTAATGTTTATTGGCATTATTCTATTTGCAGGAAGCCTATACATATTGGCAGTTACCCAGATCAAAGTACTAGGAGCTATTACACCAATAGGTGGCGTAGCATTTTTGACCGCGTGGCTATTAGTTATTATCGCTGTATGGAAGTGGATGTAAGAAGATAAATAAAAAAGGATAGGTGAGCAGAAGATAAAATGTTCTTACCTATCCTTTTTTTCTTGATTGAAGGATAAAATTTTTAGTAGAGAGGATGCTCTTGAAACAAATGATTAAAAAATTTACGGAAATAAGCAAAAAAATGAAAGGCTTTATTAGTATCGTTTTACTTACCTTTATAGGCTCGATTATTTTTGTTCATAATAACTACTCTTTTTATGAAAGGCCTATAGTGGAAGTAGTAAAAACGGAACTACTAAACCAAGCTGAAATAAAGGATCATGTAAATAATAAAGATAAATTATTTACACAGCAGATTATTGGAGAAGTAAAAAACGGAGAGGAAAAAGGGAAGCAAATATACCTAACGAATGAATTTACTTCCTCCAAGGCTAATAATGATGAATATCATATTGGAAGCGAGTTATTCGTTCATATCGATTCCGAGGTAAGAGAATGGATACCTCAAAGGAAGTGTTGACGATGTAAAACGGGATAAATATTTGTTGATGATTACGTGGGTTTTTATTTTTTCCTTATTATTTGTAGGTAAATGGCAAGGACTGTTTTCTCTGTTTAGTTTAGTCATTAATGCCATTATATTATCGATTGCATTGGATGTTTATGTAAACACTTCAGAGAAAAGTCTCCTTATAATTTGTAGTATCAGTGTTATTATATTTACGATTATTTCTCTTATACTCGTAAGTGGACGAAATGAAAAAACATATGCAGCGATTATAGCAACCTTATTAGGTACTTTTCTTTCTTTAGCCATTACTTACTTCGTTTTATGGGTAACTTCAGAAAAAGGTCTTCGCTATGAGGAGCTACAATTTATTACTCGTCCTTATAAATTGGTTTTTCTAGCGGGATTATTTCTTGGGTCGCTCGGTGCTGTGATGGACGTAGCTATTACGATGTCTTCTTCCATATTTGGATTATATGAAAAGAATAACAATATATCAGTTAAAGCGCTAATAACATCAGGAAGAGAGATTGGAAAAGATATAATGGGAACCATGACGAATATTTTGCTCTTTGCCTATATTAGTGGAACAATACCAATGCTTATCCTTTATTTTAAAAATGCGTCGCCATTAGGTTTTACACTCTCGATGAATCTATCATTAGAATTGGCACGAGCGCTAGCTGGCGGTATAGGAATTGTGTTAACGATTCCGATAGGTTTATATATAACTATTTTTTTCGTTAACAGAAAGCGAGCAAGCGAATGAATGTATTAGTGGTGCTAGGTATTATTTTATTTATCTTAATGAGCATTATAGGTGGAACGAAGGGAGTAAATTCGTTTTTTGCACTATTCTTTAACTTTAGTGTGGTTATTATTATTACGATTTTCATGACTAACCCAAGCATAAATCCGATTATCCTAACCTTATTTGCAAGTATAGTAATTAGCTGTATCAACCTATTTTATATTAATGGAGTGAATATCAAAACAAAGACGGCATTCTTATCCACCATGATTACGATTATTCTTCTGCTCGTGTTTATTCTCTACCTATCGAATAAAGCAATGATTCAGGGATTTGGGGTCGAAGAATTAGAAGAACTTAGTATGTTTTCCTTTACTATCAGTGTAGATTTTATTAAAATTGGCACTTCTGTAATTATCATGAGTACAATTGGTGCCATTACAGACACAGCCATGGCCATCTCATCGCCAATGCGTGAAATTCATTTTCACAATCCTCATATTAGTAGAGGGGAATTATACAGGGCTGGATTAAGTATTGGCAAAGATATTCTAGGAACAAGTACAAATACATTATTTTTCGCTTTCTTTGGCGGATATATTGCCCTGCTAATTTGGTTTAAGGACTTATCCTATTCAATAGGAGAAATCATCAATTCAAAAATATTCAGTGCAGAAATGATTACAATTCTGAGTGCAGGAACTGGTGTTACACTTGTCATTCCTATTACTGCATGGATAACTGCTTACTTTTTGGTGAAGCATAAAATATCTAAATAGCTTGTATAACGTAAAAAAGGGACTTTTTCCATTCCCTTTTTTATAAGCTGAAAGTATTATAAAACAAAAAAAGTACACCACTATATAAGTGATGCACTAATAATATTTTAATAACATAGGCGCTTTTGACTTATCTAGGCGGATATGTAGTTAGATTTGGTGCTGCAACGCCATACGGATATTCATACTCAATTTCTTCGTCAAATGTAACGTAATCCACATATAGCATTGGAATTAAATAGCGAGTTCCTGTTTGTGGATCACTTAAGATAAGATGATCTCGCCCTGCAGCTTCAATAATGCCTTTAAAGATTTTTGCATTCCATTCTCTGTTGTTTTCAAATGTTGCATATACAGTTGCTATTTTCCCTTTGTTTAGGCGTAAAATATTCTCAATATAAGACGCTTCAATTGGCAGCTGTCCTGGCAAGGTAGTAGGTGTTGCACTTGGTGTAGGTGCAGGAGTAGGTGTAGGTACTCCTTGCTGAATCGGTGCTTGTGGCTGATACATTTGCTGATTCCCGTAGGTAGGAATTTGTCCGGGGAAATTCCCGTAGCCCTGCGGATAACCATAGTTTCCATAATTAGATTGACTCATTTTCATCCCTCCATTGTCTTTTATCCAATCTTCACAACATACTTCCAAGCATCGAAGTTGACCATAAAATGTAGAAATTAGAAGTAGACGGTGAATGTTAATTCATTCATAGGTCATCGCTCACTATTTCATCCTATGAGGAAACAGAATAAGTTATGACAAGGAGTTGCAATTTAAATAGAAGAGGTTATTAAGAAGGACTAGGTGAGGAACGTATATTGCCTTTAAGAGGCTTCAAGCAATATGAATTTTAACAATTGCTTAAGGTATATGATATATAGAATGTAGGTTTAAGAAAGCTATATGCGTTAAAAAAGGAGCGTTCTCTAAAAGTTTTGCTCCGTCATAGATTAAAAACTATACAAAGTTAAATTCTTTTAGAGAACTACTCCCATTTATTCATTTACATGTAGATAGTCTGTTATTGCCTCTTGTTTAAGAATGGTTCCTACAAAGAAAGAGCCGAATTCACCATAGCGAGCGCTCACTTCATCAAAACGCATTTCATATACTAGTTTTTTGAATTGAAGAACATCATCAGAAAATAATGTTACTCCCCACTCATAATCATCAAAGCCAACAGATCCCGTAATAATCTGTTTTACTTTCCCAGCATATTGTCTACCAATCATCCCATGGCTACGCATTAAGTCTTTACGATTTTCCATCGGAAGCATATACCAGTTGTCTTCCCCTTGACGACGCTTATCCATTGGATAGAAGCATACATAATTGGATGTCGGAAGGATAGGGTATAATCTTGCTTTCACATATGGATTTTCATACGGGTCTTTATCAGAATCCGATGGTAGATAATTGCTTAATTCTACAACAGACACATAGGAATGAGCTGGAATTGTAAATTCAGCTAGCTTTGTTTTGTTGAATTCTGTTTCTAGTTGCTGTAATTCTTCCATAGTTGGGCGCAGAATCATCATCATAAAGTCTGCTTTTTGTCCAACGATTGTATATAGGGCATGGCTGCCGCTAGTATTTTCCTGAACAACGTTCCATTTTTCCAAGAGTCCTTGAAATTCGTTGATTGCTGCTTGTCTCTCTTCATCAGGTAACATTTTCCAGGTTGTCCAATCTACAGTTCGGAAGTCATGAAGACAATACCAGCCATCTAATGTTTTTGCCGCTTCACTCATTTATATGTTCACTCCTTATTTAATAACGTTTATATGATTTTAACTATATCATAGTTTCTCCAGATACAAACGGAATAAACCTTGAGTAAATTGTGAACAAATTGTGACTGATATAAAAAGAAGTTTGAAATAGCACAATAAAGTATAAGGAAGATAATTATAGGGAAATATCAGATTGTATAAAGGGAGCATTTCATCCATATTTACTTTTATCTCATATGTATGAGGAACGTGAACTAATCGTGTTTTTGGGGGATAAAATTAGAAAAAAGTAAGGAATATTCCTTGAATTTTTACCATGGTAGAGTATCCTAATAAGTGTACATAAAAAGGAGGAAGAAATTTAATGAGTGATTTATTTACAAGTTTAAAAGAAAAAGTAACTGGCCAAAACGTGAAGATTGTTTTCCCAGAAGCATTAGATGAAAGGATTTTAAAAGCTGCTGGTCGTTTAGCAGAAGATAAAATTTTAATACCTGTTTTAATTGGTGACATAGAAGAAGTTCAAGCTAAAGCAAACAATCTAGGTGTTTCTTTAGAAAACGCTGAAATTTATGATCCAAAGAAATATGCTCAGTTCGATGCACTTGTTGCTTCTTTTGTAGAAAGACGTAAAGGAAAAGTAACAGAAGAAGATGCTCGTAAAATCCTATTAGATGAAAACTATTTTGGAACAATGCTTGTATATGCTAACCAAGCAGATGGTTTAGTAAGTGGCGCGATTCATTCAACAGCTGATACTGTTCGTCCAGCTTTACAAATCATTAAAACAAAACAAGGCGTGAAAAAGACTTCTGGTGTATTCATCATGGTTCGCGAAGACGAGAAATACGTATTTGCTGATTGTGCAATCAATATTACTCCAGATAGCCAAGACCTTGCGGAAATTGCTGTGGAAAGTGCAAAGACAGCAAGAATGTTTGACATTGATCCACGTGTTGCGATGTTAAGCTTCTCTACAAAAGGATCTGCAAAATCACCAGAAACAGAAAAAGTAGAAGGTGCTTTAGCGGAGGCTAAATTAAGAGATCCATTATTAGTTATTGATGGTGAATTCCAATTTGATGCTGCATTTGTTCCGTCTGTAGCAAAACAAAAAGCTCCAGATTCTCCAATACAAGGGGATGCAAATGTATTTGTATTCCCAAGCTTAGAAGCTGGAAATATTGGCTATAAAATTGCACAGAGACTAGGTAACTTTGAAGCAGTTGGACCAATTCTTCAAGGACTAAATGCTCCTGTAAACGACCTTTCTCGTGGATGTAACGAAGAAGATGTTTATAAATTAGCTCTAATTACAGCAGGTCAAAGCTTAACGAAGTAATTTTTTAAGAAGGGCGTCTCCTTAAAGTTAGGGAGGCGTCTTTTTTGAGTTTCGCTATTTATCCCTCCCCTTATCCCACTTATGCAGAAGGATCATTATAAAATTTTAAAAAGGAATAATTAATAAAGAGTAGCAACTATGCTTTAAAAAGCTGATATTATTTAAAATAAACATTACCCATAAATAGAGAATCATAAGGAAATCAAGGAAGGGAGTTATAAGATTTATGGAAATAAGATGGAAAAGGGAAGACGTTGTTTTTGAAACATTATGGGAATCAGAAGTGTGGGCAGATTCAATAGCTAATGAGATTTATGGAAGAACTATTGATGGATATATAACTCTTGATTATAAAATAGCTTATGCTCTTTCTTTTTTCTTAGGATCCGTTCCTCATTTTGTTGTACATACCGAAAAAAAGGTATTAGACAATGTTTTTATATACAAAGTTTGGGTAACCCCTGGGCCAAACTAAATGAAAGTCTATCAATTTTTTTACTATTGGAGTGAAGATTTTTCTTCTAGGTTTATTTATAACTGAATTTGTTTATACTGTTTTTTTGAAAATAAACGGAAAAATTCCGTTTAAATGGGGAAATATCCATACTTCCTTAAAAATAAGGGACATTTTTTCGTTTATCGTATCCAAATCTTTGAATTTTGTCTTATTTAGAGCAGTTATTCGGAATATCTCCGCTTATATCTGCTGATTATGCTCGCTCTATATACATTAGCCGGAAATTCTCCGCCTATTTTTTTCATATTACAAGAAAATAAATAATAACAGAGCCTTCTTTTAAAAAAATAATATGAAAATTACCAACAAAAACGAGAAGATATCTTTTGAAATAGCTCTAATTTCGTTATAATAAATCATTGTGAATGAATAATAAGACTATATCTTTAAAAAAGAGAATAGATGGTTGTTTAAACAAAAAGGAGCTAAGTGATGGTCGGCAATACTAGTTTGTTAAAACAGGATAAATGGAGAATCATCGATCAGTCCACAACAGGTTTACATGTATCAGCACTGCATTCATTTGGAATGGATGATACTTTATGTTCTTCTGTTGGAAGCGGGATAGTACCTGCTACAGCAAGAACTTGGGTACATGATCGGACGATTGTATTAGGGATACAGGATACGAGGCTACCTCATTTAAAAGATGCGTTAGCTTTTTTAAAAGAACAGGGCTACCAATATATTGTTCGTAATTCAGGTGGTTTAGCTGTTGTTTTAGATAAAGACGTGCTAAACATATCTCTTATTCTTCCAGAGCAGGAGAAACGAATTGATATTAACAGTGGCTATGAAACGATGTTCGAATTGATTCAATATATGTTTCAGGATTATGGCAAATGCATGGAAGCAAAGGAAATTGTGGGTTCCTATTGTCCAGGAAGCTATGATTTAAGCATAGATGGCAAAAAGTTTGCGGGAATTTCACAGAGACGCTTAAGAAGCGGAGTAGCTGTTCAAATTTATCTTTGCGTAAATGGAAGTGGGCAGGAAAGAGCGGACATCATCAAACAATTCTATTCTTCTGGTCTACAAGGAGAAACGACAAAGTTTGAATATCCAGAAATAAATCCTGAAGTAATGGCATCTTTAGCAGAATTGTTAGGAGTGTCTTTAACAGTCGATCAAGTGATGACTAAATTGCTACTCGCTTTAAAAGATCATGCCGAGTTTTTATTTGCAGATCAATTACAGGAAGAGGAACTACCGCTATTTGAATCCTATTATAATCGAGTTGTGGAAAGAAACGAGAAAATCATGCAGGCATTTCGATAAAATCAAAAAGAGGATAAGGAAGGGAATTTTAGTGAAAATATCCCTTTCCTTATCCTCTATTTATAATCGAGAATTTGTGTTGCCATCTCCTATTTCTCTCTTTTTTACCCAGTCCCATTCCGCTTTATGATCAATCCAGCTCTGGCGCCTATCAGCTAGCAAACTTCAGTAAGTCAACATCGGTTCACTAGCGTTCACCGTGTTTCCTTTATCTCAGGAAATGCTGCTCCACCCCACACGCCGCTAAACGGTCCCATTCCGCTTTATGATCAATCCAGCTCTGGCGCCTATCAGCTAGCAAACTTCAGTCTCCTCCCTACGATAAGTCAACATCGACTCACTAGCGTTCGTCGTGTTTCCTTTATCTCAGTCGAAGCCCTCCAGTTTGAACGCTGATAAGCAAGGCGCCTCCGCTTTTTAATTAATCCAGCTCCAAGGGACCAACGGCTGATGGGCTTCTCACCATTTCCCTACGATAAGTCAACATCGGTTCACTAGCGTTCACCGTGTTTCCTTTATCTCAGGAAATGGCGCTCCACCCCACACGCCGCTAAACGGTCCCATTCCGCTTTATGATCAATCCAGCTCTGGCGCCTATCAGCTAGCAAACTTCGGTCTCCTCCCTACGATAAGTCAACATCGACTCACTAGCGTTCGTCGTGTTTCCTTTATCTCAGTCGAAGCCCTCCAGTTTGTACGCTGATAAGCAAGGCGCCTCCGCTTTTTAATTACTCTGCGACTTTTTCGAGGTTTCCGTTTCTGTCCATTTTAAATTTGGTTGGGCGCTCGTCTTCTTCTAGTACTACTAGTTTTCGGGCTCTGTTCATGATTTTCATGAGTGTTTCGTAATCTTCTTGTATTGTTTCTGAGTTATTTTCGATTTGATGTAGTTTTTCTTCTAATTCTTTGTTCCGGCTTCTAATTGTGTCCATTTCTCTTTTTAAACGCTCATTCTCGCTTTTTAAGATTTCTAGCTGTATAGGGGCATTGCGGAAATTTTGTAAATAGGAAAGAACAGTGTCAAAATTTAGTGTACCAGCTTGGCTATGGTTTCCTGCTGGATAGGCAGGCGCTTTTTTTGTTTCGTATACTGGAATTTGCTGTACTTCTTCCTCTGTTTCCTCTTCTGATTGATAGTTTACAAGCTCTTCTTCTTGTTGACTAGTAACATTTGTATCTAATGTTTCTGTTGTAAATAATGTATCCATAGCATCCATATCCACGTCCATCGAGCCCATTTCTAAGCTTGTGGAAGCAGTAAGAGCTTCGAGATCATCCACTGTTGGTACTGGTGGTGAATATAATAGTTTCTTCTTTCCACCTTGATCTTTTCCTAAAATTCGTTGTCGTTGCTTACGTTGCTTTTTGGCAAGCTGAAGTGCCTTTTCATATTGATGGCGAACGACTGCGTTCCAGCGGAATCCACATGCTGCTGACGTTCTATTTAATTTATCCCCAACTTCTTCAAAGGCGTTTAGCTGTGTGCTTCCTTCTCTAACATGTCTTAAAACCGTTTCTGCTAATAAAAGATCATTTTCTTCAGACCATGCGTCTTGTCTAACTTTCATTTCTAACCCAACTCCCAACTTAATCACGATAAATAAATATTTCTAGTTTCATCATTTCCAGAAAAGTATTTGTTTATACAAAAGAAATACAAGGATAGTAGATTTTTTTATAGTTTAGGAAAAATACAAATAAAGAGGATAAAAAAACAGTCGGCCATCAAGCCAACTGTTTTGAATAAAATATTTACGCTCGCTTCTCAACTAAGGCTCCTTCATTTTGAATGAAGAAGGCAGAAATAAAGGCAAATATACTTACAATAAATCCAAAGAGGAAGAGATGGTGAATACCCTCCATAAAGGTGGAGCCACTATTTAATAAGGAGCCCATAATAGTAACACCAATCGCGGTTCCCATGTTTCTGCAGAACATAAAGAAAGAGGTGGATATTCCTTTTTCATGGTTTCCAACTAATGCTTGAGAGCCGATAACACCAACAGTGCTTAGCAAGCCAAATGCTAGTCCCTGAATAATCATTAAGATAAAAACATACCAGAACCCATTTGACTCATTTAATAATACTAATAAAATTCCTGAAAGCAAAAGCAACGTATTTCCGATTATTAATAGAATGCGATAGCCATATTTTAATATCCATTTACCAGCTGGAACCGACATAGCCATCCATCCAATCGACATACCAAGGAGAGAAACACCGCTCCATAAAACAGAGAGCCCTGCCTGATTTTGCAGGAATAAAGGAATATAGCTTGATGTTGCAAACAAAGCTAATGTTCCTACAAATCCGTTAAGAAAAATCCAGGTGATGGTTTTACTCCTAAAAATGGATAGTGGAACAATTGGTGAAGCTTGTCTTTTTTCGAAAAAATAAAATGTGATTAATAGAAGAATACCAACTATAGCAAAAATAAAAAGATAACTTTCTAGCACGGTAACTAGTAATACACAAGTTATTCCGCTTCCAAATAGTGCTGCGCCAATATAATCTACCTGTGCCTTTTTAGGCTGATAGACTTCTTTATATGGAATCAACGTAAGTAGGGCAATAATACAAACTGGTAAATTAATATAAAAAATCCATCTCCAACTTAAAAATTCTACAAAAAGAGAACCGAGTGTAGGGGCCAATACAGCAGATAATGCCCACATGCCAGTAAACAACGCCTGGATTTTTCCTCTTTTTTCAATAGAAAAAAGATCTCCAGCAATGATTGCAGGAAATGGCATCATGAATCCAGCACCCATTCCTTGCAACGCTCTAAAAATGACTAGCTGAGGCATAGTTGCTGCGATTCCGCATAAGAGAGAACCAATTAAAAAGACAATAATGCCAAAAGCAAACAGCTTCTTTCTTCCAAAAAGATCAGAAAGTCTACCGGCAATTGGCGAAAGAATGGTACTTGCTATCATATAAGCAGCAAAAGACCAGGCATATAATTCCGTACCGCCAAGCTCCTCTGCAATAATAGGCATGGTTGTGTTCATTATGGTCGTATCAATAGAGGCAATCAGCATAGCAAGAACAATGCTGCACATTACTAATATTCTACTTTTATTCATTTCAAAACCTCCCTATATTTCAAGAGAAAATTATAACGTATATTTCCTAAATAATATAGAGAAGGGAAGTGGTTTTAATTTTCGAATAAAAAAATAAGATCTAATAGTCAAGAGATACAAAGCGTAACCGTGCAGTTTTGTTAATAATTCGTCACTTTTTTACAATCTTTTGCATCTTGCATTGCAAGTTCAGAAGGGGTAAAATACCATATAGTAATGAGTGAGAATGTTGTCGATTTGATTGTCGATCACTTTTTTTGAGCATTTATAGAAAGGGTTGTCCAAATGGCAAACGAATTTCGTGTTTGCGACGATTGTCAGGCAGTGAATTTAAAAACGTTAGTACCACGTTTAAAGCAAATAGATCCAGAGGCAAAAATAGATATAGGCTGTCAATCCTATTGCGGACCTGGTCGCAAAAAAACATTTGCTTTTGTCAATAATCGTCCACTAGCTGCATTAACAGAAGAAGAGTTAATGGATAAAATCAATGCGAAGTTAAAAAAATAATAGAAACCTGTCTATTATTTTAACTTTCGATAGCAACAAACTTTACGAACATAGCCTTGTAAAACCAGAGGAGTTTCCACTAGATAGTTATTTTATGGAGAAAAAGATTATTTTTCCCTTTTTAAAATGCTTAAACGGAACCCTCTTTTTCTATCTTTAGAATATGGAGTGTACTCTAAATTACTAGAATAAATAAAAAATAGTCAATAGAACGAAAGAGAGTGAAGAAAGATGCCATATTCGACGGATAAGCTAAACGAAGAAAAAGTATTTAAAGATCCAGTCCATCGCTATATACATGTGCGCGATCGAGTAATATGGGATTTAATAGGAACAAAAGAGTTTCAGCGCCTGCGAAGAATTAAACAGTTGGGCACGACTTATCTTACCTTTCATGGTGCGGAACATAGTAGATTTAACCACTCTCTAGGAGTATATGAAATTGTTAGAAGAATAATCGATGATGTCTTTGAAGGCAGAGAAGAGTGGAATAATAACCAAAGATTGCTTTCTTTATGTGCTGCCCTCTTGCATGATTTAGGACACGGACCTTTTTCTCATTCATTTGAAAAAGTGTTTGATCTTGATCATGAAGAATTTACGCGTAGGATTATTCTTGGCAAGACAGAAGTAAATAAAGTTTTAACAAAAGTGGAAAAGGATTTTCCAAAAAAGGTTGCCGAAGTAATTGCAAAGACCTCGAAAGAAAAACTAGTAGTCAGTTTAATCTCCAGTCAAATTGACGCAGATCGCATGGATTATTTACTAAGGGATGCCTATTTTACAGGGGTTAGCTACGGGAATTTCGATATGGAGCGAATTTTGCGTGTGATGCGTCCCCGTGAAGATCAGGCTGTTATTAAGAAAAGTGGAATGCACGCAGTAGAAGATTATATTATGAGCCGCTATCAAATGTACTGGCAGGTATATTTTCACCCAGTAACAAGAAGTGCGGAAGTAATTCTTACAAAAATTCTACATAGAGCAAAATACTTACACGAGCAGTTCTACCCCTTTAAATATCACCCAATTCATTTTTACTCACTCTTTGAAGAAGAGACATCTTTAGAAGACTATTTGAAATTGGATGAAGCTATTATTCTCTATTATTTCCAAATGTGGCAAGAGGAAGATGATGTCATTTTAAAGGATCTTTGCCGCAGGTTTATGAATCGAAATCTTTTTAAATATGTAGAGTTTGATCCAGCTAAAGAGTATAAAAAACTTCAGGAACTATCTGGTTTATTTCAAAAAGCAGGATTAGATCCAGAGTATTATTTGGTTGTGGATTCCTCTTCCGATCTTCCTTATGACTTTTACAGGCCAGGTGAGGAAGAAGAGCGGTTACCGATCCATCTCTTGATGAAAAATGGAGAAATCAGAGAGCTTTCCAGAGAATCAGAAATAGTCGATAGTATTTCTGGAAAAAGAAGAACAGATCATAAGCTGTATTTTCCAAAGGATATTCTGAAGGATGACAGTTCCAAAGGGAAAGTCAAAAAACAAATCCGTCAATTGTTAGATATTCAATAGATGCGTGTTTTAGGATTAAATGGAGTAGGAGATGACCCAATTTGTTAAAAGATCATGCCAAAGTAATGAAAGCAATTGCTGCATCGGGCGAAATTATTGGAAGAAAAAAGCTACAAAAAATGATATATATTGCGAAAAAGCTTGATTTTCCTTTTCATGAAAAATATCAATTTCACTTTTTCGGTCCCTATTCAGAAGAACTGACCTTACGAGTAGAAGAATTATGCAATATGGGATTTTTAAATGAAGTAAAAGAAAAAAAAGGCGGATATTTCCAATATCGCTATACACTCACAGATAATGGTAAAGAATTTCTTACCCTTAATGAAGTAGAGATGCCAAACTTATCTCCTTGTCTAGAGGATATGAATGGCCAAAACTCAAGATTTCTTGAGCTTGTTTCCACCGTTCTATTTTTCGATACTTTATCGAAGGAAGAGGTAAAGGAAAAAGTTTTTACTTTAAAAGCAAAGCAAAAATATACAGAAGAAGAAATTGAGATAGCTTACGCATATATTGACAGTTTAAAAGAAAAAACGATTCATTAAATAAAAAGGCCGTCGAAAGCAAATTATTTCATTGCTTTTTGACGGCCTTTTTTAAGATGATAGTTATTATTGATCACTCAGGCGTTTGCCAGCTACCGCATAATGGTTTGTTGGCATTTCCTCAATAAAGACA
Organism: Niallia sp. Sow4_A1; assembly: GCF_052116745.1. Lineage (NCBI taxonomy): Bacteria > Bacillati > Bacillota > Bacilli > Caryophanales > Bacillaceae > Niallia > Niallia sp. Sow4_A1. Next base: position 58,126 of record NZ_JBQKKM010000019.1, read on the forward strand.
ACAACTTTTTCTTTTGATGCACCTGTCGTTTCCACTACTGCTTCTGTTACTTTCTCTACTAGATTTCTTTTTTGATCCTCTGTTCTACCTTCTAGCATCTTTACAGTTACATAGGGCATGGTTAAAATCCTCCTTGGTTTTTGATTGTAGTTTTTCATATTTTTTGGAAAAGTGCAAGTCTCTACTAAAAAATGGTAGGTAAAATAGAGGCTACTTCACTTGATTTTTTCATAGGAGAAAGAATATTTTCCTTTCCAATTTATAATCATGTATAATTTTAAAAGGAAACATAGAGAGAAAAGAGACGTTTTCCATTGAACTCAGTATAGAGGGGAGCTAATCATTTGTTATTTTCGCAAAATTTGGCGGATTTGCCTTATATTGTTATTTCTATTGTAATAGGTTTTACCATCCATGAATTTGCACATGCATTTGTAGCCTATAAATTTGGCGATCCAACAGCTCAAAAGCAAGGAAGGCTGACGTTAAATCCCATCGTTCATATTGACCTAATTGGTGCAATTTTTATTTTGCTCGCAGGATTTGGATGGGCGAAACCAGTACCGGTTAATCGTCATTACTTTAAACGACCTAAGCTAGCTGGAGTATTGGTATCATTAGCAGGGCCTTTTAGTAACTTAATACTAGCTTTTCTTGGCTTTATCATTATTGCAATCTTAATAAAGTTAAATGTACCTATAGGAAGCAACTTTGATTTATATCCGTTTTTTCAAATTTTTATTTATATGAATTTATTACTCTTTGCATTTAATTTAATCCCTCTACCACCACTTGATGGTTACCGAATTATTGAAGATTTGGTTTCCTCTCGAGTGAGAGCGCAAATGTCAAAATATGAGGTATATGGTTCTATTTTATTTATTGTATTAATTGTTACAGGATTATCGAGCTATACGATATTCCCATGGATTGAGTTTGTGCGAATCTTTTTTCTCAATCTGTTTAATCAATTATTATTTTAATCGCTCTTTTTCACAGAATGAAAAAGAGACGTTTTTTATACACCAGAATTTATTGACCTCAAAAGGAGAACGACAACATAGCAGCTAATAAATTTGCAGGAGGAGTATGAAAAGTGGAAGGAAAAAAGAAAAAGACAATAGGTTTTAATATTATTAAAAATGACCCGACCGATGGGCATAAAGGCTTTGGAATTGGCAGTCTTAGTTTAGAAAATGTCTCTCCTGTTATTATTGATGTGGAAGAAGGAGAAGCAATCGTCGATATCGGTGCAATGCACGCAAGAAGTGCAGTAGAGCGTGGTATCAAATTTTTGAAAACGAAAGAAGAAGTTCCAAATGGCAAGCCATATTGGCTAGTGTGGGTAACGATTGACCGCAAGCAAGAAGGACCATATTATGCTGGGGTGACAGCGTGTGAAATGACAGTAGACCGTTCCATTCGCAGAGGGTATAAGTCACTTCCAGAACATGTGAACAAGATGGATAAAAGTATGAAAAGACATATTATGGTCGATCATATGGATGATAAGTCCAAAAAGGTGCTTGCTGATTTCTTAAAAAAACATGATCAGCAACTATGGGATAATTCTTTAGACCAATTGAAAAAGGATTTAGCAGATTAATTTTTTGAAAATGTTGACAATGGAAAAGAAAAATGGATAAACTAAAAGGGAGTAAAAATAAAAAGCCCTTTTAAGGAGATTGTTTTATGAGTGTGAGTGTTCTTAACTAACCGTTAATTTTATACGGCCTTGAATTTTGTTAAAAAATCGGACTTATACCGGTTTATTTAGCATGCAAATTTCAAGGAAGGTTAAGAATAAGCCTCATAGCAAGCAATAGATGGTATAAGCTATGGCATATTTGTCATAGCTTTTTTACTTTATTGCGAAGGATTTCCTCATGCCGCTTAAAGCGGATAGGTCTACCCCTGAAAAAAGCCAGTGAGCGTTTGTTCATGCTGGCTTTTTTTATTTGGCTGTGGTCGATCGCCAACAAACTTTACGAAAAAAGTCATTTATTTAAAGAAAACAGGAGGTTATAAAAATGAATCAGCAGACATTTGAAGTACTAGGATTTCATAGGATTTTAGAGGAAATAGAAACTTTTGCGAAAACTAATTTAGCGAAAGAAACAATCCAGAAAATTCGCCCAATGCAGGATATAAGAAGAATGGAACAATCGTTAAAAGAAATAGAAGAGGCCATGAAAATATTAGAAATATCAAGCAGTGTGCCCATTCATACACTAGATGAAATGTCCCTTTATCTTAATCAGGCGAAGAAAGGAATCTATATTCGAGCAGATCAATTCCCGTTTATCATTTCCTTTTTAGAGCATTGTACAAAGCTAAAGCAGTTTATGCGTGATAAAGAATATGTCGCGCCGAATGTCTCTCTTTACGTTCAATCCATCCCTGATGTTCGAGAGCTTACAGAAGAAATAGCGAGATGCATTAGACACGGGAATGTCGATGACTATGCCTCCGGTGACTTAGCATATTTAAGAAGACAGCTGTCTATCTTAACAGACAGAGTAAAAGAAAAAGCAAATCAACTTGTGAAATCCAAAAAATATGCAGGCTATCTGCAAGATAAAATAGTATCAGAACGTAGTGGTCATCTAACTCTATCCGTAAAAAGAGAATATCGTACGAAAATCCAAGGTAGTGTATTGGATACCTCAGCATCAGGAGCAACACTTTTTATCGAACCACTCGAATTAGCAGATATGCAAGCAGAAATCGAAACATTGAAACTTTCAGAAGAGTATGAGGTTGAGCGGATTTTATATGAATTAACGGAAAGACTTTTAGGCGAGGAAAAGGCAATTCAATTAGCCATCGAAACAATGCATTATTATGATGTTTTATTTGCGAAAGCAAAATATAGCAGATCCATTGAAGCAAAGTCACCTGTTTTAACAGAAGACTATACGATTCATTTAAAAGAAGCCCGCCATCCAATGCTTGGTGAGAAGGCTGTTCCTTTAACCATCTCATTTGGAGAAGAGCATCGGGCATTAGTAATAACCGGTCCGAATACAGGGGGAAAAACGGTAACATTGAAAACGATTGGTTTATTGACAATGATGGCTCAGTCAGGTTTACTTATTCCTGCAAAAGAAGGCAGTAAAATAGCGGTCTTTCAGCATATATTTGTGGATATTGGCGACGGACAAAGCATTGAACAAAATTTAAGTACGTTTAGTTCCAGACTAGTGAATATTATTGATATTTTAAGAACGACCAATGATCGCTCTCTTGTATTACTTGATGAGCTGGGATCAGGTACAGATCCTGGAGAAGGGATGGCACTGGCGATTGTTATTTTGGAACAGCTTTATCAAAAAGGGGCAACATTATTTGCCACAACTCATTATAGTGAAATGAAAGAATTTGCAGATCAAACAGAAGGTTTTTTAAATGGAACGATGGAATTTGATATCGATACTCTGCGACCGACGTATAAGCTATTATTGGGGCAAAGCGGAAGAAGCCAAGCATTTGAAATTGCAAGCAAACTAGGTTTACACCCTAAACTTATTGAAAAGGCCCATGAAATAACCTATAAAACACATCGGAATTTTCAACAGGAACAACGGTTAGACGATGCGGATTATAAACAGCAAATCGTTGTTAATAAATACGCTCGAAATACATTGGGGAAGAAAACGGTTGATATCCCTCTTTCTCAGGAGCCGATTTTTGAACAAGGAGATAATGTAATTCTTACAGAGACCATGGAGATGGGAATTGTTTACAAAGGGCCAGATGCACAAGGAAGATATGTAGTACAGGTTCGCCAGGAAAAAAGAACAGTTAACCAAAAACGATTAAAGCTATATATAAAAGGAACAGAGCTCTATCCGGAAGATTATGATTTTGATATTCTTTTTAAATCAAAAGAATATCGAAAAATAAGCAAACAGCAAAAAAGAAAATATGTGGAAGACGTATGGCTGGAGGAGGAATAAGAGGGAGATTGAGTTAAATTGTCTGAAAGGCAGTTTTGGCAAAAAGAAGACTGTAGAGATGATAGAGAAGGTAAGTCTATGCCTGCCGAAGCGAGAAAAGGGAAAACGGGGTAACAGAGAAGGCGAATCTACGTCCGCACATTCCAGAAAATGAAAGCGGGGTAACAGAGGAGCCGTCTCTAAGCCCGCCAAACCTAGAAACAGCAAAGCGGGGTAACAGAGAAGTCACATCTAAGCCCATCAAAGCAAGAAAAATCCCGCTAAGGTAATACTGAGAAGTCTCACTATATTATTAATATGAACAAAAAAGCATACTCCACCAAAATAGGTGGTGGTTAGTATGCTTTTTCAAACTTTCTTCCTACCAAGGCAGAATCCGTTTATACCAGGGCACTTTTTCTTTTGTTTTTTCATTGTTTGCTGGTTTATCACTAGAATCGTCTTTTGGTAAATCAGCGCAATATTCTGTTGGAACAGTTTCTTTTGTAAAATACATCATTCTTTTTGTTTCACAGGCATCTGTTGCAAGTTTTCCGCTCTTAGGATCGATGTACACTCCAACAGTACCTTTTGTAGGAATAAAGCCCTTGATTGGTTCCTCTTTTAAGCTTTGTTCCATAAATTGCACCCACACTTTTTTGGCATAGGTTTTATCAGCAGTTAACGTAATTGGTTCCCCTTGATCATAACCAGTCCAAACAGCTGACACTAGTTGTGGGGTATAACCAATCATCCAGCTGTCTGATTCAGTAGAACCAGATTTGCCGGCATAAATTCTTGTTATCTCATTTTTAACAGTACTTCCTGTTACAGATGCATAGCCATTCAGATTAGGATCAAACATGCCTGTCATCATTTGGTTCATCATGAACGTTAAGTCCGTGTCTAAAACCTTTTCCTTCTTCGCCTTCTGTTCATAAAGTATCTGCCCGTCATTTGTCTCGATTTTTGTAATGAAAACTGGAGAAACACTATTTCCTCCGTTTGCAAACATACTATAAGCATTTGCCATATCGATTACGCGAACATTGGATGTTCCAAGAGCGAGAGACGGTACCTCCTGTAAATCGGTTGTAAGTCCGAATTTTTCTCCTGTTTTTACTAATGTATCTTGACCTAAAAATAGATGGGTTTTAACCGCATAAACATTATCGGAAACCGCTAGCGCTTGGGCCATTGTTATATTGCCATCTGCATATTTATTATTAAAATTATGCGGAGTATACGGATCCCTTCCATCATCAAAACGGAAGGTTGTTTTCTCGCTGCTCATCATCGTAACAGGAGTAAAGCCGTGTTCAAGTGCTGCATAATATAATAAAGGCTTTATCGTAGAGCCAGGTTGACGAGTCGCTTGAATGGCTCTATTAAAAGGGCTTTGTTCATAATCTCTGCCACCAACCATTGCTTTAACAAACCCAGTAGATGGATCCATGGCAACAAAGCCTATTTGTATATCGCTATCCTTATCTATCGTGTGGCTAATTGTTTCCTCTGCAATTTTTTGCTGTTCCGTATTCAAGGTTGTATACACCCTTAAGCCACCTAATTCAATCGTTTTGTCATCCAAGTGAAGCTGGTTTTTAAGAATGTTTTTAACGGCATCTTGAAAATAAGGAGCTGTTTCCATACTAGCATTTGGAAACTTTCCTACGAGAGAGAGCTCTTCATTAAAAGCGATTGTTTTATCCTCTACTGTTATATAGTCATTTTCAATTAAAGAATTTAGGATGATACCTTGTCTTTTCTTCGCATTTTCCATTGATGCAAAAGGGGAATAAAGACTTGGTCCCTTTGGTATTCCAGCAAGCATGGTTGCTTCAGCTAACGTAAGCTCTGATGCTTCTTTTCCAAAGTAATATTGACTTGCTGCCTCTGCTCCATAAGCTCCATGGCCATAGTAGATTGTATTTAGATATCCTTCAAGAATTTCATCCTTTGTATAAAATATTTCTAGACGGAGGGTGTAAAAAGCTTCCGCAATTTTTCGCGTCCATGTCTTTTCATGCTCTAAAAATAAGTTTCGGGCATATTGCTGAGTAATCGTGCTTGCCCCTTGTACCTTTGCCATTGCCTTAATATCAGCTAAAATTGCTCCACCAATCCGTTTATAATCAAAACCATGATGGGAATAAAAATTCTTATCTTCAATAGAAACAGTAGCATCCACTAAATAGGGACTAATATCATCAATGGACACCCAATATCTTTTTTGCCCATTACTGGTTTCTCCAATAATACTGCCGTTATCTGAGTAATAAATGGTAGATTGAGAAACGGCTAGAGGAGGAGGTCCTAATGTACGAGCATATACATATATACCAATAAAAATGATGCTTGCGGTTATCATGAAAAGGAGCCCTAATATGATGAATAAGCGTAAATACTTACCAGAGTTCTTTAATTTATTTACAATGACTTCCAAGTGCATGACACCTCCTTAGGTTGATCTTCCTTCTTTTTTATCGTTTTCCACGAATCAATAAATAGATAGCACTAGTATGTGGTAAAGATTGGTGTTTTAAACATTTTTATCATGGAATATAAAAAAATTTCTTTGCATTTTTGCAAATATCCACTATACTTTTTTCGTGTTTGTTATTTGTTTGATTGGGAAGTATAAAAAGAAGGTTGTTTTCATAAAAAGTGTTTTTTAAAGGTATGCCTTACTAGTCTTTAGTTGGTTGGAGCAGAGGTTATTGACTCCTGTGAAAAAGCAGTATGGGCAATAATTGGAATGAATCACAAAAGACAATGAATCATCTAGATTATAAGTACTTTAACCAATCAAATGAATGGAGGATATGAAAAATGGGAATTTGGTTTACGGAGAAGCAGACAGATCATTTTGGTATCACAATGAAAATCAAACGTACATTACATACAGAACAGACACCGTTTCAAAAGCTAGATATGGTAGAAACAGAAGAGTGGGGGAATATGTTGCTATTAGATGATATGGTAATGACATCTGTTAAAGATGAATTTGTTTATCATGAAATGGTAGCCCATATTCCGTTATTTACACATCCAAACCCTGAGAAAGTTCTCGTTGTTGGTGGCGGTGATGGCGGTGTCATTCGAGAAGTTTTAAAACATCCAAGTGTCAAAAAGGCGACGCTTGTTGATATTGATGGTAAAGTAATTGAATATAGTAAGAAGTTTTTACCAGAAATAGCAGGGAAGTTGGATGACCCGCGCGTAGATGTCCAAGTAGGCGATGGATTTATGCATATTGCCAAAAGTGAGAAGGAATATGATGTGATTATGGTCGATTCCACCGAACCAGTAGGGCCAGCTGTTAACCTTTTTACAAAAGGTTTCTATGCAGGGATAGCGAAAGCATTAAAGGATGATGGTCTTTTCGTTGCTCAAAGCGACAACCCATGGTTTAAAGGAGATTTAATTCGTTCTGTACAAAGAGATGTAAAAGAAAATTTTCCAATAACCAGATTATATATCGCCAATATTCCAACATATCCAAGTGGCATGTGGGCGTTCACGATTGGTTCCAAGAAATATGATCCATTACAGGTACCAGAGAGTCGTTTCCATTCTATAGAAACAAAATATTATACGAAAGAACTACACAAAGCAGCCTTCATTTTGCCAAAATTCGTTCAGGATCTTTGTGAGTAGGGGACAGCAGCTTATTGTTCGAGTTGTCTGGGAATAGAAAAAGGAGTGATTACTAATGCGTTTTGATGAATCGTATTCAGGAAATGTATTTATTAAAAGTTATCCAAATTATGAAGAAAGCCAAGTAGTATTATACGGAATGCCAATGGATTGGACTGTTAGCTTCCGTCCAGGTTCACGTTTTGGTCCTGCGAGAATTCGAGAGGTGTCTGTTGGGTTAGAAGAGTACAGCCCCTATTTAGATAGAGAGCTAGATGAAGTAAAATACTTTGACGCAGGTGATATCCCGCTTCCATTCGGAAATCCGCAACGAAGCTTAGATATGATTGAAGAATTTGTGGACAAAGTAATCGGAGATAATAAATTCCCACTTGGAATGGGTGGAGAGCATTTAGTATCTTGGGGTGTATTCCAAGCGATGTATAAAAAATATCCAGATTTAGCAATCATACATATGGATGCTCATACAGATCTTCGCGATGAATATGAAGGAGAGCCACTTTCCCACTCTACACCAATCAAAAAGGTAGCCAATCTAATTGGTCCAAAAAACGTTTATTCCTTTGGTATTCGTTCAGGAATGAAAGAAGAGTTCCAATGGGCAAAAGAAGTAGGAATGCATATTTCGAAGTTTGAAGTATTAGAGCCATTAAAAGAAATCCTGCCAACACTTGCTGGCAGACCAGTATATGTAACGATAGATATTGATGTTTTAGATCCAGCACATGCACCAGGTACTGGGACTGTAGATGCAGGCGGAATCACTTCTAAAGAATTACTAGCGTCTATTCATGAAATTGCTCGTTCTAATGTTCAAGTAGTTGGAGCAGATTTAGTAGAAGTAGCGCCAATCTATGATCCATCTGAGCAAACAGCCAATACAGCAAGTAAATTAATCCGTGAAATGCTTTTAGGATTTGTAAAATAAGAAATCTTACACAGTAGCCGAACCTAAATCAAGGGAAAGCTAACTGCTTAAAATGAGGCCGGGACATAAGTATTCCAGCCCAGGTGAAAGCCAAACAATTACACGAAATTTCGTATGATTGTTTGGCTTTTTAATTAGCTTTTTAAAAAGCTGTTTCAGTTGGATCACCCGCAGCCTGAATACACTCCGCTTTCCGTGGGGCTCACGCTGAGCCGCGGTCTGCCTTTGGCCTGCAGGGTCTCAGGCTGTCTCGCTAATCCCACAGGAGTCTACGTGTATTCAGGCTGCTTCATATCTCCTACTAATTTATTTTTATTAAAAAAACAATATTTTTTTAGGAAATTGCCTTTAATAACGGAGTGGAATGGAGCGGAAAACACTCGACTCCTGCGGGAAATAGAGGAAAGGCTGAGACCCCACAGGCGAAGCCGAGGAGGCTCAGCTTCCTCCCCGCGGAAAGCGAGTGTTTGTAGCGCAATGGAACAAAATAGTTTATACACCTGACTATATTTAAAACATAAATAACCATTGTATAAAAGGAACCTTTATTTAAGCGCTAAATTAGAGATTTTTCATCTTTACAGATTGGCTATTTAGTTTTTTTTCAGCCTCTTTTTTATCTCCTCTACCATATAAATCACAACAATATCCCTCTAAACATTTCCAACGTAAAATCAGATTTGATATGTTAAGATATAGAAAAATTGAAAGGTTTAAGCAATTTTTAGAGGGGATGAATCTGGAAAGATAGATTAGAACATAGCATCATTTTGATAAAGCGAGGGAATAAAATGGGAAAGAAGATTTTTGTTCTATTAATTGGAGTATTGATTTTATTTACAGGATTTCACACGGCAAATACTGCCCAAGCTGCCAGCAAAAAAACGAAATATGTCACAGCAAGCACGCTTAATATAAGAAGTGGAGCAAGTACCTCGCACAAAGTAGTCACGATGGTAAAGAAAAATCAAGCAGTGACAGTGACACAAACAAAAGGTTCTTGGGATAAGGTGACCGTAGGAAAGAAAACGGGATGGGCGTCCAATAAATATTTAACAACAAAGAAGCCGGTAGCAAAAGCAACAACTGCAACGAAAACAATGTATGTGACAGCAAGTACATTAAATGTGAGAAGTGGTGCAGGTACTAAGTACAAAATAGTTACGACAGTTAAAAAGAATCAATCATTAAAAGTAACCCAAACAAAAGGAACGTGGAGCAAAGTACCGGTTGGAAAGAAAACCGGTTGGGTATCAAGTAAATACCTAACAACGAAAAAACCAGCAGCTCCCAAAAATTTAGCTGCAGGTTTAAAAACAGTAGGGAAAAACAAGCAATTGATTCTTGTCACATCAAATGGCTATAATACATCCACTGCTGAAATTCGTACATTTGAAAAGAATGCTAAAGGGGAATGGGTTCCAGTTTTAACTATGGCTGGACATATTGGTAAACTTGGCATCACCTCTGATATGAAGGAAGGCGGAAAAAAATCACCTATAGGGAAATTTACAATCGGAACTGCCTTTGGAACAGCAAAGAGCCCTGGAACCAAATTACCATATCGGAAAATTACTAATGATGATGTGTGGGTAGATGATCCAAAATCGAAGCTATATAATACATGGCAATCAAAAAAGAAAACAAAGGGTCAGTGGAAGAGCGCAGAAAACATGAATGTACCAGCCTATAAATATGGATTTGTTATAAACTATAATACCAAACGTATTCCGAATAAAGGCAGCGCAATCTTTTTCCACATTGCAAATAGCTATACCCTCGGATGCACAGCAACTTCCGAAGCGAACGTTGTGAAGATTCTTAAATGGTTAGATCCTTCAAAAAATCCAGTGATAATTCAAACACCGATTCAAGAGTTAAACAAATATTAAAAGAAGAAACCTACAGGACTCCCTGTAGGTTTTTTAGTTGTAGTTCTTAAACATTTGACGAACCATCTTGCACTTCCCCTATAAAAAATTTATACTTATAAAGTTACACAGTAAATGAAAAGGAAGTGTTGTCGTTGTCTCAACCATCAGCGCAACAGGTGCCTGTGAAATTACAAGTTACAACACATATATATAATGGGAAAAATAAAGAAAGTATTGAGTGGATTGGGTTTGGTCGATACTTAGAAAAAGATACTAATAAGTATATAAAATATGAAGAAATCATAGAAGAAGGCACCATTAAAACAATTATTAAAGTTACCGAAAAGGAAGGGTTAATCCTTCGAAGCGGGGCAGTAAAAATGCGTCTTCCTTTTCTTATTAATAAACAGAAGGTCGGCAGCTATGAAAGTCCGTACGGCGTATTTCAACTAGTTACAGATACAAAGAGGCTTGAGTTGGAAGTACAGGAGCAAACAACAACAGGCACATTAGATATTTTATATGATTTAAAGATGCAGGGTAGCAATAATGGTACCTATCATATGACTATTTCATTTAAGGAGGAGAAAGAGGAAGAATGAATATTGTAGATCAAATAAAGGATAAGTTAAAGGAAGAAATTAAGCAAAGCGTAATAAAAGCTGGTCTAGCAACAGAAGAACAAATTCCAGAGGTAGTACTAGAGTTGCCAAAGGACAAAGCGCATGGTGACTATTCAACGAATATGGCGATGCAATTAGCAAGGGTTGCGAAAAAAGCACCTAGAATGATTGCAGAGACTATTATTGAGAATTTTGATCAAACGAAAGCTTCTATTAAAAAAGTGGAAATCGCAGGACCTGGTTTCATCAATTTTTATATGGATAATAGTTATTTAACAGATTTAATTCCAACTATTCTTAAAGCAGGAGATCAATACGGACAAACTACTGTTGGAAACAAAGAGAAGGTACAAGTAGAGTTTGTTTCTGCAAATCCAACGGGGGATCTTCATTTAGGACATGCACGTGGTGCAGCAGTAGGAGATTCTCTTTCCAATATTTTAGATAAAGCGGGTTACGATGTATCAAGAGAATACTATATTAATGACGCTGGTAACCAAATTAATAACCTAGCATTATCGGTTGAAGCACGCTATTTCCAAGCGTTAGGTATAGAAAAAGAGATGCCTCAAGATGGCTATCATGGTGCAGACATTATTGGAATCGGAAAAAAATTAGCAGAGGAATTTGGCGATAAGTATGTAAATGTTTCAGAACAGGAACGTTTTGACTTTTTCCGTGAATACGGCCTGAAGTATGAGATGGCCAAATTAAAGCAAGATTTAGAAGATTTCCGCGTGAAGTTTGATGTGTGGTTCTCTGAAACATCCCTTTATCAAAATGGAAAAATTGATATAGCGTTAAACGCTTTAAAAGAAAATGGCTATATTTTTGAACAAGATGGAGCTACTTGGCTACGTTCCACTGATTTCGGTGATGATAAAGATCGAGTACTCATTAAAAATGATGGTTCTTATACGTATCTATTACCAGACATTGCTTATCACAAAGATAAGTTAGAAAGAGGCTTTGAAAAGCTTATTAACGTTTGGGGCGCAGACCATCATGGTTATATTCCACGTATGAGAGCGGCTATTCAAGCATTAGGCTATAACAAAGATGCATTAGAAGTAGAAATTATTCAGCTTGTTCATCTTTATAAAGATGGCGAAAAAATGAAGATGAGTAAACGTACTGGAAAAGCTGTTACAATGAGAGATTTAGTGGAAGAAGTAGGCTTAGATGCAACACGTTACTTCTTTGCAATGAGAAGTGCAGATACACATTTAGACTTTGATTTAGATCTTGCTGTATCACAATCCAATGAAAACCCAGTATACTATGCTCAATACGCACATGCACGTATTTCAAGTATCCTAAGACAAGGAAAAGAACAAGGAATCGAGCTGGCTGATGAACTAAACGTATCGTTAATTACTGCAGAAAAGGAATTTGACTTATTGAAAAAACTAGGAGAATTCCCACAAGCAGTAGGGGAAGCAGCATTAAAGAGAATGCCGCACCGAATTACAAATTATATTTACGACTTAGCCTCTACTTTCCATAGCTTCTATAATGCAGAAAAAGTATTAGACACAGACAATCTAGAAAGAACAAAAGCACGCCTAGCATTAATCAAAGCGACACAGATAACATTAAGAAACGCCCTAGCCCTAATTGGTGTATCTGCGCCAGAAAAAATGTAATTACGCTCTTTGAGAAAAATCTATCGATAAAATCATTCACGGTGAAACTAAAAATCCCTGTTATAAAAAACAGCAAAGCTGATTAAGGAATCATCGGATATTTCGAACTAACTTTTCGAATAATAAAAGCATCTACTTTTGAAGGGAAGATGCTTGTGAAATTAGTGGTATTTGCTTTAATAACTGGATTTTTAACTGGGTTTATTTTTGGTCTTTTGAAACTGCCAATCCCAGCCCCAGGTGCCTTTTCGGGTATCGTTGGTATTTTTGGAATATATGCCGGATACCGTGCGTTTGAATGGATTATTGTCCTTTTTCAAAGATAAGTTCCTCCTGAAACAATGGGTAGATAAACACCTTTGTAAAATAATCAGTGGGAGACATATCCCACTGATTAAAGAAAGGTTCATCCTATAAAAATGGGGCAAAAAGACGGGCAAGCCATTCTTTTACCATACTCCATAAATGTATCCTTTTTAAATCCTCGAGAGATAACTCCTTTGCTTGTTCCAAATCCATCGTAGTAATTTTATTCATTTTTGCAATAAAAACAGGATCATATATGCAACAGTTCAGCTCATGATTCAAAAAGATACTGCGGCGATCGAAATTGGATGAACCGACAATCATAATTTCATTATCGGTATTTATTAATTTACCATGAAAAAAGCCATTCATATATTGATAAACACTTGCCCCGTCCTTTAATAGTTTCCGTAAGTAGGGAAATGCCGCTTCTTTAACAAGCATATGATCCGCTTTATTTGGAATAAGGATGGTGAGACTCACATTTCTATGTAATGCTCTTAATAATTCTTCTGTTACTCGCTTGCTAGGAATGAAGTAAGGTGTAGCAATTAAAAGACTTCTTTTGCTGTTTTTGATCAAATTGCATAGTAGCTCTTCTAAATAAACTCCTTGTGTAGGGATAATTTGATGTCTTGTTTCTCCTTTTGTCTGCGCTGGAAAGTACACTTGGTTTTGTAGTAAGTTTATTTTAGAGGCTTTTAACCAGTCTATTAAAAATTCTCGCTGTAAGTCATCGACCCCTTCTCCTATTAATTGAAGATGGTAGTCACGCCAAGGGCTTAATTTAAAGTTCTCATGAATATAATCCTTTCCGATGTTAAAACCACCCATAAAACCAATTTTCCCATCAATGATAGCGATTTTTCTGTGATTCCTTACTTGTAAGGAATAAAAGAGAAAAGGAAACGTTGGGAGCTGGCAAAAAGCAAATTGAACACCAGCTTGCTTTAATTTTCTTCTTATTCTTTTTCTTATATTGATACTGCCTAACCAATCTAAAATAAGGCGTACTTCCACCCCTTCATGTGCTTTGGTTTTTAAAAGGTGTAGAAATTCATTGGAAATACTATCTGTTTTAATCGTATAGAAAAGAATATGGACATGGCTTTTTGCCTCTTTGACTGCTTGAAACAGGGCTGGGAATAGTTCTGTCCCGTCAGAATATATGTGGAAATCAGTATATCTAAAAGGATGGTTTTTTCGGTCTATTCGTTTTTGCTGTGCTCTCTTTCCTAACTGATAGTCCATATAGAGAAGGAAAATAAGTATGGCAATAATGCATAGGATAACCAAGAATATCTTCATTGATAATTCCCTCCTTAAAAGGATAGTATTGCCGATATTCTATTCCTTTCATACCTTTCGTATTAATAGGAGAATTTTAAGAATTCTCAACTATTTGTTTGGAAAATTGCCAATAAATTAATAAGAGACTTGCAGAGCACTTCTAATAATCGTTATTCTAGAAGGAAGGATAAACTTTATTTAAGTTGGGGTGGATTAGCAGTGCGGAAAATATTGATTACAATAGGGATAGTTTTATATGCAGTTTTGTTTTCGTTCCTTTATAAGCTTCAATTGGGCTCCATCGGCTTTTTTCTCTTATCCCTCCTCTTTTTTAAACTAGCGAAGAAAAAGCAATCAGATCAAAATAAAGTCGAAAAAGAGAAGAAAAACTTCTATTTCAAAGAAAAGTTAAATAAACCTTAACTAGAACTAGCATATTCACCTAAAATTTGTTTATAATGGAGAATATGTATTTTTACTATTTTAGTTAGGTTTCTTTTCTTAACAGACCTTCTAAAATAAATTAGGTTAAATGGATTGATTTTTAAAAGATCAATAAGATGTATAAAAAATAATAAACACCCGAAACGTGAAACTTCCACCTGAATTGGTCCAAGCTTTCAGGAAGGGGATAAGAGTAGATAAGAAAGGAAGTGCGAAAAAATGAGTGTTGATAAATACACAAAAGAAGAACTTAAAGAAATGGCACTAATTGATGTAGCGTATGAAATTATGAATGGTGGCAAAACACCTTATGCATTTAATGAACTAATGAATGAAGTAGCAAAATTAGTAGGGTTAAGTGAAGAAGAGGTTAATGAAAGAATTGCACAATTTTATACAGATGTTAATATTGATGGTCGTTTCTTATCATTAGGGGACAACCGTTGGGGACTTCGTTTATGGTATCCTGTAGATAAATCAGAGGAAGATGTAGTAACAGTAACAAAACCGAAGAAGAAAAAGTCGAAAAAAGCTGTAGCGGAAGACTTCGATGATTTTGATAGCTTAGATGAAGACGAGTTCGATGACTTCGATGCTGATCTAGATGATGAAGAGCTTCTAGATGAGGATGACGATGATTTGGATGAAGAAGACGATGATTTACTAGACGATGATTTATCGGAAGATGAAGATTTCGATGAAGAAATCGAAGAAGATTATGATGATTTAGATGAAGAAGATGAAGAAGAGGACGACGAATTCGAAGATGAAGAGGATGAAAATAAATAATTCTCCCTAGTCTTGACTTTTACGGTCTTTGCTAGTAAAATCTTTTTTGGGCTCCTTAAAAAGAGGAACGAACTTAAATTCGCTAAATTTAGCGCTCCCTTACTTGGAAAAGTAAGAGGAGCGCTTTTTATTTTTTAGTAATGCTGTTTTCTAAAAGATTGTTGTGGTATTAGTGAGAAAGATGATACCTTGGAGGTTCACTGCTCACACCAGTAGATTCTAGCTGCGGGTAATAGCAACAAGCTTTACGAAAACGGCCTTAAGTAAAAACAACAATCGTTTCATACCCCTCTAAAAAAATTAGTCAATTCGTCTTAAATAAAGAGGAATTGGAGCAAACTTAAATCAAGGGGGATCATATAATGACAAAATATATTTTTGTGACAGGTGGAGTAGTATCTTCACTAGGAAAAGGGATTACAGCAGCATCTCTTGGACGCTTGCTGAAAAATCGTGGTGTTAGTGTAACCATTCAAAAGTTTGACCCATATATCAATGTGGATCCTGGTACAATGAGTCCTTATCAACATGGGGAAGTATTCGTAACAGATGACGGTGCGGAAACCGATTTAGACTTAGGTCATTATGAGCGTTTTATTGATATCAATTTAACAAAATATAACAATGTTACAACAGGGAAAATCTATTCTACTGTATTAAGAAAAGAACGCAGAGGAGATTATCTTGGAGGGACAGTTCAAGTAATTCCGCATATCACAAATGAAATTAAAGAGCGTGTATTTAGAGCTGGCCGAGAAACAAATGCAGATGTTGTTATTACAGAAATTGGTGGAACGGTTGGGGATATTGAATCATTACCTTTCTTAGAAGCAATTCGTCAAATTAAAAGTGATATCGGCCGCGATAATGTTATGTACATTCACTGTACATTAGTACCTTACATTAAAGCAGCAGGAGAAATGAAAACAAAACCAACACAACATAGTGTAAAAGAATTACGGAGCCTAGGTATACAGCCTAATGTAATTGTAGTAAGAACAGAAAAACCTATTTCTGAAGATATGAAGGACAAAATTGCGTTATTCTGTGATATCGACAATAAATCGGTTATTGAGTGCCGTGATGCGGATACACTTTATACGATTCCTTTAGCATTACAAGAACAAAATCTTGACCAAATTGTATGCGAGCATCTAAAACTAAAATGCCAAGAAGCAGATATGACAGAATGGATTGAATTAGTAGATCGGGTGCGTAATCTTTCTAAAACAACAAAAATTGCTCTTGTTGGTAAATATGTAGAGCTACAAGATGCTTATATTTCTGTTGTAGAAGCATTGAAGCATGCTGGTTATGCATATGATGCTGATATTGATATCGATTGGATTAATGCAGAGCATGTAACAAAAGAAAATGTACAAGAATTGCTACAAGATGCAGATGGAATTCTTGTTCCTGGTGGATTCGGAGATCGTGGAATTGAAGGAAAGATTTTAGCAACACAATATGCACGTGAACAAAAGGTTCCTTTCTTCGGAATATGTCTAGGAATGCAGGTTGCATCTATTGAATTTGCTCGTAATGTTTTAGGTTGGGATGATGCACATTCTTCTGAAATTAACGAAGAGACAACCCATCCAGTAATCGATCTTTTACCTGAACAAAAGGATGTAGAGGATTTAGGCGGAACGCTTCGCTTAGGTTTATATCCATGTAAATTAAAAGAAGAAACAAGAGCATATGAAGCGTATCAAGACGAAGTAATTTATGAGAGACATCGTCATCGCTATGAGTTTAACAACCAATATCGTCAAGAGATGGAAAACGCAGGATTTATTTTCTCAGGAACTAGCCCAGATGGTCGTCTAGTAGAAATAGTAGAGCTTAAGGATCATCCTTGGTTTGTTGCTTCTCAATTCCATCCTGAGTTTATTTCAAGACCAACTCGTCCACAGCCATTATTCCGTGAATTTGTTGGTGCGTCCATTCGCTTAGCGGAGAAATAATAAAGATAGATTTGGTTAAAAGCAGTAAAAAAAGAGGTTCTTCCTTTTAATGGGAATAACCTCTTTTTGTTAGCTGTTATAACATATAATGTTATGTTTCTTCCTATTTAATATCATATTCCTTTAAAATCTCGTCAGTTGTAAATTTAATGCCATGATAAACAAAAAGGCCAGCAATTAAGGAAGGATAGCCATATCGATTTCCTTCCTCATCAGGTAATAAACCTTTCGTTATTTTTAAATCAATCGCCACATCTGCAAAGTCAATCACAGATTCGATTTCACTATTAGTAATCGAGCAGACAGAAACAAAAGGAATTTGGGAATCATATAAATTCTTGGCAAAAGTGTTAATCTCTTCCTCCTCATTTGTACGAGAGAAAAGAATGAAACGATCATTGGAAGTAATTGATTCAAGGGAGGAGTTTGTCCACTCCTCAGCTCCTGACATCGGCTCCAGCCCTTTAGTAGCTTCTTTCATAACACCTGCCATTTCATTTGTTGCATAGAAATAAACTTTTCCATCACTTACGATGGCTTGTGCTAATAATCTAGAACTGTCTTCAATTGCTTCCTCTTCTTTTTCATGCAATCTTTTAAAAAGTCCACTTAGTTGTGTGGAGAACATTTTAAGCACTTGGAAAACCTCCATTGTTATAAAAATTAACAGTAACTCACATTTATAGTAGTTAATTATAAATAAATATGGAGAAAAGGTAAAATTTAAGGGAATTAGCAGGAAATGTTGACCAAATAGTAGAAAGATAACTATGATTAAAAACGAGAGAATACATAAAAAACTCAACTTTGAAGGGAAGGGTCAATGATGAAAGGGAAAATACTGATTGTTGATGATCAATTCGGTATAAGAATCCTTTTGAATGAAGTTTTTCAAAAGGAAGGATATAAAACTTTTCAAGCTGCAAATGGCATTCAAGCGTTAGAAATAGTAACAAGGGAATTTCCAGACTTGGTGCTACTGGATATGAAAATTCCAGGGATGGATGGTATTGAAATATTAAAACGTATGAAAAAGCTGAATCAAGATATTCGCGTCATTATCATGACAGCATATGGAGAATTAGATATGATTCAGGAAGCTAAAGATCTCGGAGCACTCACTCATTTTGCTAAACCGTTTGATATTGATGATCTCAGAGATGCTGTGAAAAAATATATTAATGAGTAATTATTCGAAATCTATACATAAATTCTAAAGGCTGTTGGTCCTAGCAACTTACGGAAAACAGCCATATACAGAGACAAAAAACCACCAAATTAGAATGGAAGACATTGGTGGTTCTTCTGTTGCATTGTTTGAGCAAGCAACGATGTCCATACTTAAAGCGTCTTCATTTGTAAAATGATAAACTAAATTGTGACAAAATAGAAAAAAAAGCTTGAACGATAGCATTTCTTGTTTTATTTTGGTATGATTACAATTGAGTTTAAAAGGAATGATTCGTTTTTGATTACTTGAGGTATGATATACATATTCAACTTTCCTTTGGGAAATTTAATAAAGATTCTCTTGTAACAAAGAACGATCATTAAATAAGGAGGAAGAAATATGCCTTTAGTTTCAATGAAAGACATGTTAAACAAAGCAAAAGCAGAAGGCTATGCTGTTGGTCAATTTAACTTAAATAACCTTGAGTTCACTCAAGCAATTCTTCAAGCTGCAGAAGAAGAAAAATCTCCAGTAATTCTTGGGGTTTCTGAAGGTGCAGCCCGTTATATGGGTGGCTTCAAAACTGTTGTGAAAATGGTTGAAGGTTTAATGGAAGACTATAGCATCACTGTTCCAGTTGCTATTCACTTAGATCACGGTTCAAGCTTTGAAAAATGTAAAGACGCAATTGATGCTGGTTTTACATCTGTAATGATCGACGCTTCTCACCATTCATTTGATGAAAACGTTGAAATTACTTCTAAAGTAGTAGAGTATGCACATGCTAAAGGTGTTTCTGTTGAAGCAGAACTTGGTACTGTTGGTGGACAAGAAGACGACGTTGTAGCTGAAGGCGTAATTTATGCTGATGCTAACGAATGTGTGGAACTTGTTAAACGTACTGGTATTGATACATTAGCTCCTGCATTAGGATCTGTTCATGGTCCTTACAAAGGTGAGCCAAACTTAGGTTTCAAAGAAATGGAAGAAATCGGTAACTTAACTGGTTTACCATTAGTATTACACGGTGGTACTGGTATCCCAACAAAAGATATCACAAAAGCAATTTCTTTAGGAACTGCTAAAATCAACGTTAATACAGAAAACCAAATTGCTTCTGCAAAAGCAGTTCGCGAAACATTAGCTGCTAAACCAGAAGAATACGATCCACGTAAATATTTAGGACCAGCTCGTGATGCGATTAAAGCAACAGTAATCGGCAAAATCAAAGAATTCGGTTCTTCAAATAGAGCTTAATTGATAAGAATAGAAAGAGGATATCTTTAAGGGAAATAGCCTTAAAGATATCCTCTTTTCTATGTCTTTTTTTTCTAGATCCAGGCAAAAAGGTTAAATCAAAGAACAGACAACAGCTTCCTACAAATGGTTTGGGAAAAATAGTATAAAATAAATGCTGAAAAATTAGAAAGGGAGAAAACTTACTTTTGAACACTCTCTAACTGATTGAAGTTGTACTTTATAGGTAATACTAAAAATGTTTGTACTTTATCAATAAATAAGAACAAAAGTTCATACATATATACTTTTCCATTAAGTCTTAATATTTGGTATAATAAGTAACAGTAATTCAAACAAGATTCTACATCCAAGCCTCATCTTGATTAACTTATAGCAGAACTTGTACTTTTGCATTGGCTTAGAAGGGAGCTAGAAATGGAAAAACTTATGATTGCAGGTGGATCTCCATTAAAAGGAACAGTAAGGGTAAGTGGTGCGAAAAATAGTGCTGTTGCACTTATACCAGCGACCATATTAGCTGAATCCCCAGTAACGATTGAAGGATTACCTGACATTTCAGATGTTCAAATATTAAAAGAAATTTTGGAAGAACTAGGTGGAACGGTATCTATATCAGACTCTGATATAACAATAGATCCATCTTCCATGATTTCTATGCCTATGCCGAATGGAAAGGTAAAAAAATTGCGTGCCTCCTATTATCTGATGGGAGCAATGTTAGGACGATTCAAAAAGGCAGTTATTGGATTACCTGGTGGTTGTCATCTTGGACCAAGACCTATAGACCAGCATATTAAAGGGTTTGAAGCACTTGGGGCACAGGTTACAAATGAACAAGGTGCCATTTATCTTCGGGCAGATGAGTTAAGAGGAGCAAGAATTTATTTAGATGTAGTAAGTGTCGGAGCAACAATCAATATTATGCTTGCAGCAGTAAGAGCAAAAGGAAAGACAATCATTGAAAACGCAGCGAAAGAGCCGGAAATCATTGATGTGGCAACACTTTTAACCAATATGGGAGCAAAAATTAAAGGTGCAGGCACCGATGTGATTCGAATTGAAGGGGTAGAGCATTTAAATGGTTGTCGTCATACGATTATCCCTGATCGGATTGAAGCTGGTACGTATATTATTATTGGTGCTGCAGTTGGAGATGGAGTCCTTGTCGATAACGTAATCCCACAGCACTTAGAGTCCCTAATCGCAAAGTTAAGGGAAATGGGAGTTTCGATTGAGTCAAGTGATGAGCAAGTGTTTGTGAGCTCTAACCGTTCCCTAAAACCAGTAGACATCAAAACACTGGTATATCCAGGTTTTCCAACAGATCTTCAGCAGCCATTCACGTCTCTATTAACAAAAACAACTGGTACAAGTATGGTTACAGACACAATCTATGGTGCTAGATTTAAACATATAGATGAACTGCGTCGTATGAATGCCACGATCAAAGTGGAGGGGCGTTCTGCGATTATAAATGGACCTGTTCATTTACAAGGGGCGAAAGTAAAAGCAAGCGATTTGCGTGCAGGAGCTTCGCTAGTGATAGCAGGACTTATGGCTGATGGAGTAACGGAAATAACAGGCCTAGAACATATAGATAGAGGGTATAGTCATATTGTCGAGAAGCTTACAGGCTTAGGAGCTACCATATGGCGTGAAAAAATGACTGAAGAAGAATATGAACAAATAAATAATGGATAATGTATGTTGATTATTTATTTGAAAAGGATTATCTGTTCTTGAGCAAAAAGAAAAGTGGGGGATGATGCTCCCCCTGTCATAAGTAGAAATTAACCTCCTAAGCCCTTTTCATAAAGCATACGGGGAAGGTAACAGGAGACCCCTCTTTGCCCAAAGAATAATGCGGAACAAGAAGAGAATTTTACCTGGAATAGGTATAATTAATCCATACATTCCGATACTTATAAAAAAGTATACTTGCACAATAAAGGATGTCGGGACCATCCTTTTCATTTGCGTTGACGAAAGAATCGATATTCTCAAAAAACGAGAATATTCACTAAGCATCCTCACCTACCTTCCTTTTCGAGCGATCCTAAAAAAAGAAGGATCATAAGAGTCTTCATCCATATTTTGCTTCCGCTGATGAGTAAACAAGGAGATAGTAAAAAAATTCTTGTTGCACATTTTTCCTAGATGGAGGTAAAATAGAGAGTGCTTTTGATAGATTTCTCGAAAGAAGCATTAGAAACATGAAGGATAAAATAAAAACTCCTCTTAAGATAAATTTTTATTCGTACAATGGCTTATTCTTCTTTATTAATAAACTACTTATGAAGTGAGCCTTAAAAAAACGGAAGTGTACGATTTATCGATAGTTGGAGAAGAAGTAGGAATCTTCTTTTCCATCCTTCACATTAATTATTTCTCGCATCAAAATTTCTCTTCACAAAAAGCGTTCGCCTCAAACAGAAGATTAGCCTTCCCACATTTCGATAAAAAATGGTCGGGATAACTGAAAATACAAAAGAGTGGTGTAAAAATGGGATTAAATATATCTAGTTTAGAAAATATGAAATTAAAAGAGTTGTATGAGTTAGCTCGAGAATACAAAGTTGCCTACTATAGCAAGTTGACAAAAAAGGAACTGATTTTCTCGATCCTGAAGGCAAGAGCAGAGCAAGAGGGCTATTTTTTCATGGAAGGTGTTCTTGAGATTATTCAGTCAGAAGGGTTTGGCTTCTTAAGACCGATTAATTATTCTCCAAGCTCACAGGATATTTATATATCTGCATCTCAAATTAGAAGATTTGATTTAAGAAATGGGGATAAAGTTTCTGGAAAAGTTCGTCCACCAAAAGAAAACGAAAGATATTTCGGTTTACTACAGGTAGAAGCGGTAAATGGAGATGATCCGGAGACAGCGAAAGAAAGAGTTCATTTTCCAGCTCTAACTCCTCTGTACCCAAATCGACAAATACATTTAGAAACAACACAGCGAAATGTTTCTACTAGAATTATGGATGTATTAGCACCTGTTGGTTTTGGACAACGTGGGTTAATTGTGGCTCCTCCAAAAGCTGGTAAAACAATGTTGATTAAGGAAATAGCAAATAGTATTACGAATAATCATCCGGAAGCAGAATTAATAGTCTTACTAATTGATGAAAGACCAGAAGAAGTTACCGATATTGAAAGATCAGTAAGTGGAGATGTTGTAAGCTCTACTTTTGATGAGGTTCCAGAAAACCATATTAAAGTTGCTGAATTGGTTCTAGAAAGAGCGATGCGTCTTGTGGAGCATAAGCGTGATGTTATTATTTTGATGGATAGTATTACAAGATTAGCCCGCGCTTATAACCTGGTTATTCCTCCAAGTGGAAGAACATTATCAGGGGGGATCGATCCTGGTGCGTTCCATCGCCCAAAACGATTCTTCGGTGCAGCTCGTAATATAGAAGAGGGAGGTTCCTTAACCATATTGGCAACAGCGTTAGTCGATACTGGTTCACGTATGGATGATGTTATTTATGAAGAGTTTAAAGGTACTGGTAATATGGAACTTCATTTAGACCGCGCACTAGCAGAAAGAAGAATATTCCCAGCTATTGATATTAGACGCTCTGGAACACGTAAAGAAGAACTATTGATTCCGAAAGAACATTTAGACAAGCTATGGGCTATTCGTAAATCAATGTCTGATTCACCAGACTTTGCTGAAAAGTTCCTAAGAAAATTAAGACAAACAAAAAGCAATGAAGACTTCTTTGCCATCCTAGGAGAACAAATGAAAGCTGGCACTGCTAAGCGATCGTAAGCGCTGAAGGATACAAGTGGAGGAAATGCTTTAAGTAGTTTTCAATATTTGGTAATTAATGCATTGTTAATAGTGTTGCAAAACAAGAATGTCCTTGATATAATATACTCAATGTGTTTTTGAAATTACAGTGCTTCTGGCATTGTTTTATAACTCTGTTTCGAAAGTTGCAGGGCGGAAGGAGATGAAAAGAAATGAAAGCAGGAATTCATCCAACTTATAACGAAATTACGGTGAAATGTGCTTGTGGTAACGAGTTCACAACTGGTTCAGTTAAAAAAGAAATCAAAGTTGAAACTTGTTCTGAGTGCCATCCGTTCTATACTGGACGTCAAAAATTTGCTGAAGCTGGCGGACGTGTTGATCGCTTCAACAAAAAATACGGCCTTAAGTAATATGGAATATCAAGAACAGGCAAGAAGTTACTTTCTCCTTGCCTGTTTTTTATTTTGACTTATAGTAGGATATTTAATAATGAAAGTAATTATTATCGCTTTTATTCTTAAGTATCTTAATGCATTTATTGATTAGTTATCTATTGGAGATGCTGTTAAAAATGAAGTTTGAGTCGAATATATTATTTCAATCAGCCTTAATAGCTGTTAAAGTAGGTAAGAGAGAATGTTGGATGTATATATTCACACCCTGACGATTGAAATAGAAAAAGTAGAATAGAGTAAGAAAAGAGAGAAGTTGTTTATATTAGGAAGGAGCGGTTTCATGTATGTAATGAAACATCATGGATGGGTTGAAGTTATTTGTGGAAGTATGTTTTCAGGAAAATCAGAAGAACTCATCCGTCGTGTAAGAAGGGCGAAATTTGCTAAGCAGAAGTTTATCGTGTTTAAACCAAGTATTGATAATCGCTATAGTGATGAATCAGTTGTATCACATAATGGAGCAACGACTAATGCGATTCCTATTAGTAAATCAGCCGACATTTTTGAATATGTGACTTCCGATATAGAGATAGTTGCAATAGATGAAGTACAATTTTTTGATGATGAAATTATTGGTGTTATTCAGCATTTGGCAAATAGTGGCCATCGTGTCATTTGTGCAGGTCTGGATCAAGATTTTAGAGGCGAGCCATTCGGAAAAATGCCGGAATTAATGGCAATCGCAGAATTAGTGACAAAGCTTCAAGCTGTTTGTGCAGTCTGCGGATCACCAGCAAGCAGAACACAAAGATTGATTAATGGTTCACCGGCTTGCTACGAAGATCCGGTCATTTTAGTAGGAGCATCTGAGTCTTATGAACCTCGATGCCGCCATCATCATGAAGTGCCTAGAAGTACAGAGAAAGCAAATAAAGATAATACATCAACAGCTTTATAAGAAAAGAGCTCTTGTTAGGAACGGTTTTATGGACTAACCTAAAATAGTGAGACAATATAAAACACCTCCAAAATGGCAATACTTGAGATAAGTATTGTGACATTATTCGGAGGTGTTTTTGCGTGGGCAAAAAAACTGT